>NZ_JBAWTG010000015.1:0-94919 GCF_037106235.1 Methylobacterium nigriterrae
GTCACAGGTTCAAATCCTGTCCCCGCAACCAGATTCCCGACATCGAAACGCCCATCCGGCCAGCCCGGATGGGCGTTTCGCGTTCGGGCAACCCTCACGGCCAAACCGGACGGGCCGCGCGCGTCGGAGACAACCACAGACGTGCGCAGGACCCGCCTCATTGGCCAGATGCCGCCGTTCACGCGGCCTTGCGGCGGCCCCTCGCCTTCGGTGGATCGGTGCGGGGCTGCAGGGCGCCGGGCCGGCCGAGCCCGATCGTCTTGGCCAGTGCCGAGCGCTGCGCGGCGTAGCTGGCGGCCACCATCGGATAATCGGAGGGCAGACCGTAGCGCGCGCGATAGCTGTAGGCGTCGAGGCCGTGGGACGAGAGATGGCGCTTCAGCGTCTTGTAAGGCTTGCCGTCGATGAAGCTGATCAGGTGATCCGACGTGATCGACTTGCGGACCTGCGCGGGCGTCGGCTTCTCGACAGATTCGGACGGGACGGGCGCCGGCCGCGTCAACCCGACCAGCGCCGTGTGCACGGAGTGGATCAGGGCCGGCAACTCGCCGGCCGCGACGTGATTGCGCGTGACGTAGGCCGCGACGATGTCGGCGGATTGCTCAATGATCTGGTCCTGCGAATAAGAGGGATTTTCTTCCTTTTCCATGACGATCTCCCGATTGAATCCTACGTACTTCGCCGCAAACCGGCGGATGGGCAAGCGTAGGGCGTTGCTTAATGCACAGGAAATAGCTTCTTCTTGAAAGTGAATGCAGGGGATACAAAAACTTTTACATAAACGATGCAGCGACGCTCACATTAACCGTTGCCGTTCCCCAGTCGTTCTGCGGAGCATTTTCGCCGGCAGGGCGATGGCGCCTCCGCCCCGTCTCCGCGTTAGGGCTTTCCTCACCGTGTCGGCGCAAGGATCGGAATCGGTGCGGCGAACCTGCTAGGATCGCGCCGGTCGGGGAGATGGGCATGCTGCTTCTGGTGTTCACGGCGATCGGCGGCGGCCTCGCGACAGCCGGCCTGATGTGGCCGCAAGGCGCCATGATCTCGGTCCTTTCCGCGCCCCTGGGCGGGAGCCTCTGCGCTCTGACGGCGGCTTGCCTGCTCGCCACCCGGCGCGGTCCGCACTGGCAGGACGAGCACGACCTCGACCGGCAGACCGACGAGATGGTCGCCGCCCTCAGGGGCGTTTCGGCCCGCGCCGGCGAAGGCGAGACCGCCGCAGCGGCCCGCAAGGCGGCGTGAGCGCGGCCGGCCCGCGGCTCGGCGGCCGCATCAGGCGACGCGTCGGCGCCCCTGCGGTCCGCTGGGCCGCCGTGCATCCACCGGTGCGCTGACCGGGCGTCCGAGGCCGATGGAGCGGGCGAGCTCGGAGCGCCGCGCCGCGTAATCGGCCGCCACCATCGGGTAATCATCCGGCAGGCCGTAGCGGCGCCTGTAGCTCTGCGGATAGAGTCCGTGCGCCGCCAGGTGGCGCTTGAGCGTCTTGTAGGACCGGCCGTCGATGAAGCTGATCAGGCCGTTCGGCGTGATCGACCGGCGGATCTGCGCGGGCGTGGCCTTCTCGAAAGTCTCGACCTTCACCGGCTCCGGCGTCGCGAGACCGAGGAGCGCGCCATGCACGTTCCTGATAACCGCCGGAAGCTCGGGCATGGCAACGGAGTTGTGCGAGACATAGGCCGAGACGATCTCGGCTGCCTGTTCGAGGCGAACCATTCCGGATGTTCGTACAAGTTCCGACATGGCAGTCATCCCGGATCGGGTTTAGCCGCGAAGTTTTGAATAAGATTGCGCCTGCCGCAACGACATCTGTTAAAGCCATGTCGTTCCGCAAAGCTGCGCGGCGCGCAGCTTGAATTGCGGCTTCGCTGACCGCGCCGTCGCCGAACAGGCCGCCCCTCAACCGACGAGCCGCCTGCCGATGCGCGTCGGCCCGATCCACAAGCACCCCTGAGCCGGGAGCGCCGCCCGCGCCTTCTCGGTCCGCGAGGCGGCTTCCGCCCGTCGCTGACGGGGAGGGCGGGTGGGAGCGCGGGCTCCAGGCGAAAGCGGCCCCGGCCGATCGATCGGGCCGGATACGGGACGAGGCCAGCCGGGCGGCCCGGATCGCGCCTCAGCGCTTGCCCATGCGCGCGGGAAACCAGGCGAAGGCCGGGGCCCGCGCCGCGCGCACCGGGGCCTCGCTCCACAGGCTCAGCCCGGCCTTCAGCCCCGCGGCCGCCAGCCCCGCGAGACTTCCGCCCACGGGCATCGCCGCCAGGGCGAGAAAGGGGCCCGTGCTGCCACAGCAGGATGGTCGTCAGGGGACCGCCGACAAGTGCCGCCAGCATGATCACGAACATCGGCGCCTCCCTGCCCGGTTCGCGACAGGGCGTAAGCATCGATTGCGTCCAAACCGGGTCGACGCCGACAACGCCGTCCCGGATCCGATCGCCCTTGGCCGTGCGAGCCCTGCCCGTGGCGGGAGGCCCGGGTCCGGGGCGATTCGGGTTCTGGGAGATCCGGGTCCTGGGAGATGTTGGCCCGGATCTCAGGGGAGCGCGCCGCCCGGGCGGATCGGGCGGCTGATGAAGCGGGAGCCCGCGAGGCCGAATCGCCAGGGCGTGTCGGCGCCCCGCGTGATCCCGATCCGTGTCCCGACCGCGAGCGTGACCGGCCGCTCCCGCGCCCGGAGCACGAAGGGTGCGCGGTCGAGGGGCAGGCCGTCCTGCGCGAGCGTGATGCCGAGGGCCTGGGCGAGCCGGCCGGGGCCGGAGCAGAGGAGGCGCGGATCGACAAGCCCCCGTCGCGCCCGCATCCGGTCAAGGCCCGCCCCCGGCTCGATCGCCCGCAGCAGCACGGCGCTGCCGGGCTCGCATACGAGGTTCAGGCACCAGTGCATCCCGTAGGAGCGATAGACATAGGCATGCCCCGGCGGCCCGAACATGCTGGCATTGCGCCGCGTCGGGCCGGCGAAGCTGTGCGAGGCCGGATCCTCCCGGTCGTAGGCCTCCGTCTCGACGATGATGCCGCCGACGCCGTCGACGAGCAGGCATGCGCCGATCAGTTCGGGCGCGACCGACGCGGCTGCGCGGGCGAAGAAGGCCCGGGCCAGCGGGGACGAAGTCAGGTTATCCTGCATGATCATGACATTGCACACCGATCAGGCACTGCCTTCGGTGCGTTCGGCACCGTATTTCTTCGTACCTAACCGTACGCCACTTAACCGTTGATTCACGTATGTTAGTTGCTTAATCAAATGAAACCCGAGCGAATCACCACAAGCCAGCGAATCAATCACTGCCTATCTCCCCCCGATAGGAGAAGTATAAATCATGGCGCGATACTTTTTTGATGTATTCGATCCTCGCATCACTCACTACGACTTGGACGGGGTCGAGTGTTCGGACAAGCGTTCCGTCACCGACGAGGCCCTGCGCGCGCTCTGCGAGATCGCCGCGGACGAGCCCCGGCGCTATCTCGATCAGAATCTCCTCGTCGTCGTGCGCGACGATGCCAACCGGGTCGTCCTGACGGCCAGCGTCGGCCTGACCACCGCGTGGCACGCGGATGGGGGACACGCGGCGGCGGCCTGAACCGGCGCCTCACCGTCAGGAGCCTCAGAAGCCGCGCGCCCGGGGCAGCGCCCGCCCTCGCGGAACACCCCGTCGCAACCGCCTGTTGGTTCATCACAACAGGGAGGTTCGCGATGCTGAGACTGGCTCAGGCAACCCTGCTGACGCTGCTGGCCCGCGCGGCGCTCGCGCAAGAGACCCGCCCGGCCCCGCCGGCCCCGAGCGATGCGCGGCCCGTGCCGAGTCCCGCGGCCACCAGCATGGACATGAACTGGCTCTGGCTGGTTCTCGTCGTCGTCGTGGTTGTGGCGGCTCTGTACTACTTCCAGCAGCGTCGCCGGTCGCCGCGCATCTGAGACGCCCCCGCGCCCGGCCGGTGCCGGGCGCCGCCGCGCGGGCGGCCCGGTTCCTGCGCCGACGGCGCGACAGGGCCCGGGAAACCGGTCAGTGTCCGAGCCCGGCGCGCGACTGCGCGAACAGGTCCGCGCCCGCCTCGGCGCCCGCGGCCTTGATCAGCGTCGCCTCCTCGCAGGTGCTCGCGAGCTTGAGCGCCAGGGGCTGGAGCCGCTCGCGCTCGGTGCAGTAGGCTGCGATCCGGGCGCGGCCGTATTCCGGCATCGTCGAGACGAGGCGCCCGAACTCGCCCTCGTTCGCCCGATAGAGGGCCGCGATCAGCTCGATCGGGATCGGATACTTGGCAAGGCTCGTGGCCATGGGACGGAGGGAAGTCGATGCCATGGAGCGCCTCATCTGCTTCGGACGAGGCAGGATCGGTCCGGCATGGTTAACGAAGCGTTAGGGCGGGCCGAAAAGCCGAGGCCCGCCACGCGCTTACGCCCCCGCTCCGGGCCGGGTCGTCAGGCTGCCCGTCGCGCCGCGGGTCGATCGGCACGCGGGACGAGGAGCCGCTCCGGCCGGCGCCGACGGGCGCGCTCGAACAGCGCGTAGGTGCGGTTCACGTAGTTGGTGACGCCGCTGATCTCATCGATGTAGCGCTGCACGGGGGGCGTGATCTCGGCCTCCACGAGCCGGGTTGCCCTGGCCGGGTCGGGTGTCTCGAAGCGCACGTAGAACCAGGGCTGGCCCCGGCGCAGCACCAGGTTCCTGGACGTGTCGTGCCACTCGAAGGCCCACATCAGCGGTCGGGGCCAGATGTGGACGGGGAAGCGCCCGCTGATCAGAACGCCGGGGGGCGGCTCGGGCTGGTGGTCGAGATAGGGCGGCACCTGATTGAGATAGACGACCTCGTCCGCGAGGAAGATGTAGGGCGTCACGATCTGCAGGATCGGCCGCTTCGGATGGCGCCATTCCGACGGGCTCACGACGCTGACCATCTGGTTGATGTGCCGGGTCCGCACGGTGCTGCGAGCCCCGTCCGCGTTCTCCAGCACCGGCGCCTTGCCCTCCTCGAGACGGATGCGCAGGTTCAGGTCGACGGGACAGCGGACCACGATGTGCCGGGCGTCGAAATCGACGGCGGCGGGGCAGCCCTGCACCGACTTCGCCGAGGCGGCCTTCGGCAGGTCCCGGCGGAACGGCTCCGGATCGTCCCAGATCATCGCCGCCTTGGCCTCGGTGATGGCCCAGCCGACCTCGGCGACACGGCCCGGCCGCCCAGCCCGCCAGGGGCAGCCTCGTCCCTTCAGGAAACCGAACATGCTCGTCTCCCACCTCCACCGCGGATGCGGCGGGGGAGACCTAGCGCGGCGGGTCCGGGCGGACTGTGACGCGGGTCACGCCCGCCGCTGGCGCCGCCGAGCGAGGGGCGGGCGCCGTCGAGCGAGGGGACGGCAGCCGCCGCGCCTCAGCCGCGCTGCCGGCGCGCCCGGCGCGCCAGCCGGATCAGCTCGTCGGCCGTCAGGCAGCGATTCGCGGGAAGAAGCTGGTCGAACAGGGTGCGGTCCTCGTTCGTCCGGACGCTGACCGCTCCCGCGATGTTGCGCCACGTCCGCTCGAACCGGGCTGAAATAACCTGCGCTGCCATGATCGTACCCACCCTCAGGCCATGGAACAAGACAGTATTCGGATCCCGAGCGTCGGCAGATCCTCATATGTTAAGGATCAGTAAAAATTCTAAAATTCGCAGGTACGATACCGTACATCTCGACCGATGGCGCGCAATTATCTGAGAAATTTGCGCATATTCCTCAGCAATTTGCACCTGGTCCGTGAGAAATGACAAAAAGCGTTACGATTTAATGCCGAAATAATACCCTCCTCGACCTTGGACTATCGCTTAACACGCGTTACGAAAACGTCGTTCACACAGGTTAATGGGATGATTTGCCCATTGATTTTTGTGGGCGGCAAACAAGCTGGTAGAGGTATTCGATGTCTTCTGTACAGAACGACACGCAATCCAAAGCTCAGAACAAGGTTGCCGGGCAGGGCGGCCGGATTGCGCAAGCCGCCGAGGACGATCTCAACAAGGCGGCCGATCTCGGAATGAAAGGGCTCGATCAGATCGCCGAATTGCGCGAGCAGGTGACGGAGAACGCCAAGCAGATCGTGACGACGAGCGTCGAGGTGGCCTCGACGCGGGCGCGCCGGGCCTCGGACGAGATCGCCAGGACCTTCGGCTTCTCGGGCGAGGACGGGGAACGCCTGGCCCGTCAGTCGAAGCAGAACATGGAGGCGGTCGCGCGCTGCGGCACGGTCCTGACCCAGGCCCTCCAAGACGCGTCGCGTGGCTGGGTCGAGATCGGCCAGAAGCAGTGGCGGCGCAACCTCGACGGGCTGAACCGGCTCGCCCGGGTGCGGTCGCTGCAGGATCTCGCCGCGGTGCAGAGCGACCTGGTGCGCGAGGGGCTGCAATCCATGGTCCAGGACAGCCGCCGCATCGCCGAGGGGTCGCTGCGCGCGGTCGACGAGGCCGCCAAGACCATCGCCGCCGTCCCCGATGGCCGGGCCTGACCCGACGAAGCGCGGTCCCTAGTCTCGGGAGGAGACGACACGGAACGGCCCGCGACGATCCGGCCCGGCGACGCCATCGCCGCGCCGTGATGCGGCCGTCACGATCACCTGTCAGGCCCGCCGCGCGGCGGGCCTGCCTCATCGGAAAGCGAGGCCGAACGCGATGCGAGCACGCCGGATCCGTGCTCGCCGCAGGGGGACCTGTCGCCTGCAACGCCGCAGGAGAACGTCAGGGGACAATGATGTATTCAGACGACGCCCATTACGATTTCGACGCTCCCGAAGCGGACTGGAACTACGAACCGTCGCCTGCCGAAGTCTTCCATCAGATCAAGGGCGCCCTCTACACCACCGACGCCGAGGGCTGGCTGACCTATTACAACGAAGCCGCGGCCCGGCTCTGGGGCCGCCGGCCGGTGCTCGGGCGGGAGCGCTGGTGCGGCTCCTGGCGGATCTACCGGACCGACGGAACGGCGCTGCCGCACGATCGCTGCCCGATGGCCGTCGCCCTCCTGGAGGGCCGGCCGGTGCGGGGCGTCTCGGCCGTGCTGGAACGGCCGGACGGCGCGCGGGTGCCGTTCCTGCCCTTCCCGACGCCGCTGCACGACCGCGCGGGGCGGCTCCTCGGCGGCTCGAACATCCTCGTCGAGATCGCCCGGCCGCCGGCCCGGCCCTTCCCGCTGCCGCGCCGCGCCGCGCCGGCCTGGCCCTTCGAGCGGTAGCGGCGGCGGACGGGCGCCGCCCGCGGCCCGTTCAGGCGCCGTCCGCCAGCCGGCGGATCATGGCCTCGCGCATCAGGTACTTCTGGACCTTGCCGGTCACCGTCATGGGGAAGGAATCCACGAAGGCGACGTGGCGGGGGATCTTCTGGTGGGCGATCTCATCCCGGCAGAAGGCGCGCAGGGCCTCGGCCGTCAGCTCGGCGCCGGGGCGCAGCCGGATCCAGGCGCAGACCTCCTCGCCGTAGCGGGGATCGGGCACGCCGAAGACCTGGACCTCCTGGACCGCGGGATGGGTGTAGAGGAATTCCTCGACCTCGCGCGGGTAGATGTTCTCGCCGCCGCGGATGACCATGTCCTTGATGCGCCCGACGATCCGGCAGAAGCCCTCCGGGTCGAGGGCGGCGAGGTCGCCCGTGTGCATCCAGCCCGCCGCGTCGACCACCTCGGCGGTGCGCTCCGGCGCCCCCCAGTATCCCAGCATCACGCTGTAGCCGCGGGTGCAGAGCTCGCCCGTCTCGCCCCGGGGCACGACGCGGCCCTGCGCATCCACGATCCTGACCTCGAGATGCGGGTGGACGCGGCCCACCGTCGAGACCCGGCGCTCCAGGGAATCGTCCACCGCGCTCTGGAAGCTGACGGGACTCGTCTCGGTCATGCCGTAGCAGATCGTCATCTCGGTCAGGTGCATCCGCTCGATCGCCCGCCGCATCAGCGCGACGGGGCAGGGCGCGCCCGCCATGATGCCGGTGCGCAGGCTCGACAGGTCGAACCGGTCGAACTCCGGATGGTCGAGCTCGGCCAGGAACATGGTCGGCACCCCGTAGAGCGCGGTGCAGCGCTCGGCCGCGACCGTCCGCAGGGTCGCGAGCGGATCGAAGCCCTCTCCCGGATAGACCATGGCGGCGCCCGACGTCAGGGCCGCGAGGTTGCCCATCACGAGGCCGAAGCAATGGTAGAGCGGCACCGGGATGCAGATCCGGTCCTCCGGCCCGAGCCGCATCGCGCGGCCGACGAAATAGCCGTTGTTGAGGATGTTGTGGTGCGACAGGGTCACGCCCTTCGGGGTGCCGGTGGTGCCGCTGGTGAACTGGATGTTGACGGGCTCGTCGCTCTGGAGCGTCTGCGCGAGTTCCATGACCCGGCTCCGCTCGGCCGCACCCGCCCGGGCCTCCAGGGCCGCGAAGGGGAGGAGCCCGGGAGCGGCCCCGCCGCCGATCTGGACCACGAGGCGCAGATGCGGCAGCCGCGCCGCCCGCAGGGCCCCGGGCTCGGCGGAGGCGAGTTCGGGCGCGAGGGTGCCCAGCATCTCGAGGTAATGCGTGGTCTTGAAGCGCTCCGACGTCACGAGGCCTGCGCAGCCGACCGCGTTCAGAGCGAAGTCGAGCTCGGTCAGCCGGTAGGCCGGGTTGATCGTGACGAGGATCAGGCCGGCCTTGGCGGCGGCGAACTGCGTCAGCGCCCACTCGGCCCTGTTGAGGGACCAGATGCCGAGCCGGTCGCCGGGGTTCAGCCCGAGGGCGAGGAAGCCCGCCGCCAGCGCCTCGGCGCGCGCGTCGAGCGCCTTCCAGGTGAAGCGGGCCTCGCCCGCGATCAGGGCCGGCCGGTCGGGCCAGCGGCCGGCGGCCTCCGACAGCATCTGCCCGATCGTGCGGCCGAGCAGCGGCGTCGCGCAGGCGCCGTGCACGTAGCTGGGTGCGGCCGGCAGCGTCATTGCGTCATGGCGTCCTCCCGCCTGCGCGCCAGTCTAGCGCGAGATCAGGCCGGGCCGCAGGGAAATTCGGGAGCAGCGACCGGACGCCGATCGGATGTATAAGCCCCGGACGATCCCAGCCCGGAGAAGACCGATGCGGACCAGCGGGTATTCCGGCGCGGAGAGCGGCCCCGCCGCGGATCGGGCCTGACCCGTGCGCGCGCTGCTCTTCGTCCCCGGCGACGCGCCGGCCAAGCTCGATCAGGCGCTGGGGGCCGGTGCCGACGCCCTGATCGTCGACCTCGAGGATTCGGTCGCGCCGGACGGCAAGGCGGCGGCCCGGCGACACGCCGCCGCCTTCCTGGCGCGCGCCCGGGACGCGACCGGGCGTCCGCAGCTCTACCTGCGCGTCAACGCCCTCGAGACGGGGCTGACCGACGCGGACCTCGCCGCCGTGATGCCGGCCGCACCCGACGGCATCGTCCTGCCGAAGGCCGCGGGCGCCCGGGACGTCGCCGCGCTCGGCGCGCGGCTTTGCGTGCACGAGGCCGGGATCGGCCTTCCCGACGGCGCGACCCGGATCCTGCCGATCGCGACCGAGACGGCGCGGGCCGTGCTCGCCCTGTCGAGCCTCTCCCGGGGAGGCTATGCCGGGGGGCATGCGCGCCTGTCCGGCCTCACCTGGGGCGCGGAGGACCTCTCGGCCGATCTCGGCGCCGAGGCGAACCGCGACGAGACCGGCGCCTGGACCGGCACCGCGCGCCTCGCCCGCGCCCTCACCCTGCTGGCGGCCGCCGCCGCGGAGGTCGACGCGATCGACACGGTCCACACCGCCTATCGCGACCTCGACGGGCTCGAACGCGCCTGCCGCGAGGCGCGGCGCGACGGATTCGCCGGCAAGCTCGCGATCCATCCGGGCCAGGTGCCGGTGATCAACGCGGCCTTCGCGCCCTCCGAGGCCGCCCTGGCGGAGGCCCGGGCCGTGGTCGCGGCCTTCGCGGCCGCGCCGGGCGCGGGCGTCGTCGGCCTCGGCGGCGCGATGCTCGACCGGCCGCATCTGCGCCGGGCGGAGCGCCTCATCGCCCGCGCGGCGGGGCCCGCCGAGCGGTCCTGACCCGTCAGGCCGGAGCGCCGCCGCCGGATTCCGGCGCGTGGGCGTTGAGCCAGCCGACGGCACCCGTCAGGTCGAAGCCGCGGGCCGCCCCGTAGGCGAGGACATCCTCCCGGCGCATGCGCCCGGCGAGCACCTCGCCGAGCACCCAGAGGGTGAGCGAGCGGGTGCCGCTGCGGCAATGGGCGACGACGGGGCCGGGCGCCCGCTCCAGCGCCTCGCGGAATCCGTCGATGTCGGCGCGGGTGATCGTCGCCCCCGTGACGGGCAGGTGCAGGTAGGCGAGGCCGCCCCGTCCGGCCGCCGCCGCCTCGGCCGCGGAGCCCGGCTGGGCCGGCTCCTCGCCGTCCGGCCGGTTGTTGATCAGGAGGGCGATGCCCTTCGCCCCGAATCCCGCGATCTCGTCCGGCGTCGGCTGGCCGCCCACGAGGAGCTTGGCATCGATCTCCGTCAGCACCATCGCGGCCCATCCCGTTCCAGATCCGGTCCCAGCGCAGGTTTAAGACCTCGTCGGCAGGTCGGCAATCGTACCGGCCGACAGTCTCCGCCGCAGCTGTGTCTGTCATCGTACGGCACTTCAACTCAATGCTTAGACTTCGATCGATGGTTCCCAAGGGATAGGTTGCCTTGTCCCAAGTTTAGTGCCAGCTTCCGCAACAGTAATGGCCACCGCGAATGCGAGCCTCGCCGGCTCCCCGGCGCCCGCTCTCGCGGCCTGAACCTGCCCCGTGCGAAGGGCGTCTGGGATCCCCGCCTGGGCTGAGCCCGGTCTTGCCCGGACCGGCTCCGTCCGAAACGACCCGGCTCGGCTGCGCCGAGCCGCCTGGCGCCGGGCAGCCGAGATGAGCCGGACATGAGGCCCCCTGTCTCCCCACGCCGCCCCGCCGGTCAGCGGGTGCGCGCCGGCATCGCCGCCCTCGCGGTCGCGGCCTGCGCATCCGCCGCCCGTGCGCAGGGCGAGGGCGAGCCGGACGGCGAGGCCCGGATCCGGGTCGTCTATGAGCCCCCCAGGAAGGCGGCCCACGCGGCGGCCCAGGCCGCCCTGCGGCGCGAGCGCGTCCTCGAGCGGGTCGGCGCCCTGGTCGGGTTGTTCCGGCTGCCGACGCGGCTGACCTACCGCCTCAAGGATTGCGCGGGCGAGCTGAACGCCTGGTACGCTCCCGAGACCCGCACCGTGACGGTCTGCTACGAGCTGATCGACAGCATCGCGCGCGCGCCCCAGACCGGGATCCTGAGCGGCGTGACGCGCCGCGACGCGCTCGCCGGGCCCGTCGCGCAGATCCTGCTGCACGAGAGCAGCCACGCCATCTTCGACCTTCTCGACGTTCCGATCCTCGGGCGCGAGGAGGACGCCGCCGACCAGATGGCCGCCTTCGTGCTGCTGCAGCTCGGCGGCAGCGAGGCCCGCCGCGTCGTCAACGGCAGCGCCTTCTTCTTCGCGACCCTTGCCAAGGACGAGCCGGTGGACAAGGGCGCCTTCTCGGACACGCACGGCCTGTCCTGGCAGCGCTTCTACAATCTCGCCTGCCTGGCCTACGGCTCCGACGCGCGCGCGTTCCGCTACATCCTCGATCGCGGCTACCTGCCGAAGGACCGGGCCGAGGGCTGCGGCGAGGAGTACGAGCAGGTCGCCTTCGCCTTCCGGAAGCTGATCGGTCCGCATCTGCGCGTGCGCCTCGAAGCCCGCGAGCGCCTGCAGCGCGTGTTCTGGCGGTCCTGGAGCCGCGGCTAGAGCTGGGCCGCCGAAGCGGCCACCGGTCCGGCGCGGGACCCGCGCGACACCGCGACGGATCAGAGCACGGTGCCGGTGGGGGCTCGCGCCGCGCGGGCCTGGGCCGTCCGCCGCCCGGCGATCGCCCGCCGGGCATGCGCGCCGGCCGCCGCGACCACGGCCCACTGGTCGGAGCGGACGCGCCCCTCGGCGTGAAGGGCCAGCGCGGCGGCGGTGAGCGCGTGCAATTCGCGGTCGAGCGCATCGAGTTCGGTCGCCCCGGCCGTCTCGGCCGCCTCGGCGATCGCGATGAGCCGCCGGAGCAGCTTCCGGTCGCGGGCCGAGCGCCGGCGCTGCCACCGCTCGGCCAGGATCGCGAGGGCCGAGCCCGCGACGCTGAGGACGATGCCGCCCACGTAGAGGTAGTTCTCGGAGGCGTCGAAGAAGCTCTGGTCGCCGCTGCCGAGATAGGCGATCACGCCGGGGTGGATCGGCAGGACCGGGTTCTTGTCGTCGGTATCGGGCGCCTCGATCTGGCTGGCGAGCGGGGTCGCGGCGAGCAGCATCGGCTTCATGGTGAAGACCGAGCGGGCGATCGCCGCCGCCAGGAGATCGGGCATGGAGCGGGAGGCCACCAGGCGGTAGGTCACCGCCACGCTCGTCACGCTGTCGTCGGGCACCTCGGGCCGGCCCCGGAACGCGCCCGCCGGGACTTCGATCGACTCGAAGCCCGGGAAGCGCTTGCCGATCGCCTCCGCCTCGTCGATGGCGAGCAGCGTCGGGGCGCCCCGCTCGGCCTTCGCCAGCGCCGCGACCGCGTCGAGCGCCGTGCCCGGCCCGATCGGCCCGACCGCCAGGACCGCGGCCGCCCGCTTCTCGTGCACGGCCCGCCCGATCTCGGCGACGGGCAGGACGATCCGCCCGACGCTCGTCGCCGGCACGTCGACATAGCCCAGCAGCGTGTCGAGGATGCGGGCGTTGTCCGCCTGCGCCGGTCCCTCGGGAATCGCGACCGTGCGGCCCGCGAGGCGCCCGAGCCCGTCGACGGGGCTGTGGGGCGGCAGCAGCAGGGCGACCACGTCCCGCCGCAGGATCGCGATGGTCTGCGCGTTGCGCGGCGGCGCGAGGTCGCTGCGGATCACGGCGAGATCGACCCGGCCCTCCTCGAGCGCCCGCGCGCTCGCGGCCAGGCTGTCCTCCTCGACCGGGCTGAGGCGGACGCGCGGATGCACCTTGGCGTTCGCCGCGACGAGGGCCGCGACGAGGCGCTGCATCGCGCTGCCGGGCGGGCCGGCGGTGATCCGCAGATCCGCGTGCACGATCCCGAAATACAGGATCGCCGCGACGAGTCCGATCAGGGCGAGAAGCCCCGCGAGCACACGGACGACCAAGGCATCGCCCTCCCGGTGAGAGCCCGCCGGCACGGTGCGGCCGAAGGCCGGCCGTGTCCGACCGGGTACACATGATGACAAGCTGCCGGCGAGCGCAAATGATGAAACAGCAACACAATTCTTAGCTTATAAAATACAGTTCTGCCGTTTTTTGTACGGTATATTGCCGTAGACTGGCCAAGACAGAAAGCTTATCCTGCCGGCACTTGCATGACGGTAATCCTCTGGGTCCTGGAGGGGTTGCGTGCAACGGCTTGCGCACGGCACAGCGGCAGCATGGTTGGGTCCGGCCGTGCTGGCAGCCTCGCTGGCAGCCTGCGAGCGGCAGCCGGCCTTCGTGGCGCCGCCGGACCCGAAGGTGACGGCCGCGAGCCCGCTGGTGCAGCCCGTGCAGGACGAGGCCCTGTTCACCGGCCAGACCGCCGCGATCCTCAGCGCCGACCTCGTGGCCCGCGTCGCCGGCTTCCTGCGCGAGGCGGACGTCGCCGACGGGGCCGACGTGCAGAAGGGTCAGGTGCTCTTCCAGATCGAGCGCGAGCCCTATCAGGCGCAGCTGGATCTCGCCCAGGCCAATCTCGACCAGCAGCAGGCGGTGGCCAAGAGCGCCGAGAACGAGTTCGCGCGCCAGGAGACCCTGCGCAAGCAGCTCATCGCCACCCAGACCACCTACGACAGCGCGCTGGCCAGCCGGGACTCGGCGCGCGGCGCGGTCGCGGCGGCGCAGGCGAACCTGAAGACGGCCGAGATCAACCTCGGCTACACGCGCGTCGAGGCGCCCTTCTCGGGCCGGATGGGCCGGCGCCTCGTCGATCCCGGCAACCTCGTCGGCGCGGGCGGGCCGACGAAGCTCGCCAACCTCCAGCAGATCGACCGGCTCTACGCGACCTTCACGATCAACGAGCGCGACCTCCCGCGCCTGCAGCAGGCCATGCAGGCGCGGGGCCTGACGCGCGACGGGCTGCGCGGCGTGCCGGTCTTCGCCGGCCTCGCCAACGAGCCGGACACGCCCCACGAGGGGCATCTCGACTTCGTCGATGCCGGCCTCGATCCGGCGACGGGCACGCTGCAGGCGCGGGCCGTGTTCGACAACGCCAAGCGCCAGCTCGTGCCGGGCCTGTTCGTGCGCCTGCGCATCCCCCTCGGACCGCCCGAGCCCGCCTCCCTGGTGCCGAGCGCCGCGATCAGCGTCGATCAGGTCGGCCCCTACCTGCTCACCGTCGACGCGGGCGGGACGGTGGCCCTGCGGCGCGTCGCGCTCGGCCCCCAGCGCAACGGCCTCCAGGTGGTCGCCTCGGGCCTCGTTCCGGGCGACCGCGTCGTCATCGACGGCCTCCAGAACGCCGTGCCCGGGCGGCGCGTGACGGTGCTCACGGGCACCGTCGCGGCCACGCTCGCGCAGTCGAACTGAGGAGGCGCCGGTGCTCGCCCGGTACTTCATCGAGCGCCCGGTCCTCGCCAACGTCATCGCGGTGCTGGCCATCGTGGTCGGGGCGGTGGCGCTCCTCGCCCTGCCGGTGGCGCAGTACCCGCCGATCACCCCGCCGACCGTCCAGGTCACGGCGCGCTACCCCGGCGCCAACGCCCAGACCGTGATCGACACCGTCGCCCTGCCGATCGAGCAGCAGGTGAACGGCGTCGAGAACATGCTCTACATGCAATCGACCGCCTCGAACGACGGCACCTACGCGCTGGTCGTCACCTTCGCGGTCGGCACCGACCTCGACCAGGCGCAGATCCAGGTCCAGAACCGCCTCTCGGCCGTGATGGCGATCCTGCCCCAGGCGGTGCAGGCGCAGGGGGTGGTCACCAAGAAGAAGAGCACCGCGATCCTGCAGATCGTGACGCTGACCTCGCCCGACCGCTCGCGCGACGGGCTGTTCCTCAGCAACCTCGCGGCGATCAGCCTGAAGGATTCGCTCACCCGCATCCCGGGGGTCGCCGACGCCTCGGTGTTCGGCATCGGCCAGTACAGCATGCGGGTCTGGCTCGACGCCGACCGGATGAAGGCGCGCGGCCTGATGCCGGGGGACGTCGTGGCGGCGATCCAGCAGCAGAGCCAGGAGGTGGCGGCCGGCCAGATCGGCGCGCCGCCGGCCCCGGGCAGGCAGGCCTTCCAGTTCACGCTCGACCTGCGCGCCCGCTTCGCCGAGGCGCGGCAATTCGAGGAGATCGCCGTCAAGACGGGCGCGGCCGGGAGCATCACCCGCATCCGCGACGTCGGCCGGGTCGAGCTCGGGGCGCAGACCTACAGCCAGTTCCTCGCCCTCGACGGCGAGCCGGCCGCGGGCATCGCGATCTTCCAGCTCCCCGGCGCCAACGCCCTGCAGGTGGCCGCCTCCGTCAAGGCCGAGATGGTCCGGCTCTCGGCGGGCTTCCCCTCGGGCGTCGCCTACGCGATCCCGTTTGACACCACGCGCTTCGTCGAGGCCTCGATCCGCGAGGTCTACCTGACCCTGTTCGAGGCCGCGCTCCTCGTCCTCGTCGTCATCGTGGTGTTCCTGCAGGACTGGCGGGCGACGCTCGTGCCCGCCACCACCGTGCCGGTGACGATCATCGGCGCCTTCGCGGCGATGGCGGCGCTCGGCTTCAGCATCAACCTGCTGACGCTGTTCGCGCTGGTGCTCGCCATCGGCATCGTCGTCGACGACGCGATCGTGGTGGTGGAGGGCGCCGCCCACCACGTCGAGGCGGGCCTCGGACCGAAGGCGGCCGCGATCGCCGCGATGGGCGAGTTGCTGCAGCCAATCCTCGCCATCACGCTGGTGCTGCTCTGCGTGTTCCTGCCGGCCTCGATCCTGCCGGGCATCGTCGGCGAGCTCTACCGGCAGTTCGCCCTGGTCATCGCCGCGACCGCCCTGATCAGCGCGGTGAACGCCGTCACTCTGAAGCCGACCCAGTGCGCCCAGTGGCTGCGCCCCCGCGCGGGACCGCCGGGGGCGCTGGCGCGGGGCTTCAACGCGGCCTACGGGCGGCTGGAGGCGGCCTATGCGGGCCTCGTCGCGCGCCTCGTGCGGCGGCCGCTCCTCTTCTCCGCGGTCGCCCTCGCGCTCGTCGGCCTCGCGATCTGGTCGCTGGTGCGGCTGCCCACCGCCTTCATCCCCACCGAGGACCAGGGCTACCTGATGGTAGCGACGCAGCTGCCCGACGGAGCCTCCCTCGAGCGGACCGCCCGGACGATGGACCAGGTCACGGCCGCCGCCCGCGCGACGCCCGGCGTCGCGCACGTGGTGGCGATTGGGGGCGCCTCGCTCTTCGACAACAACGCCTCGCTGGCCAATGCCGGCACCGCCTACGTGATCCTGAAGGACTGGGGCCTGCGCGGGGCCGGCGAGGACCTGCCGGCGGTCTACCGGGGGCTGCAGGCGCGCCTCGACGACATCCCGGAGGCGCGCTCCACCGTGGTGCCGCCGCCACCCATCCAGGGGCTCGGCCTCGCGGGCGGCTTCCAGATGCAGCTGCAGCTCACCGACGGCACCTTCGACTACCGCAAGCTCCAGCAGGCGGCCGACGGTCTCGTCGCGGCGGCGGGCGCCCAGCCGGCGCTGACCCGGCTGATGACCCCCTTCCGGGCCGGCGCCCCGCAGCTGCGCGTCACCTTCGACCGGCGCAAGGCCGAGACGCTCGGCGTCAATCTCGGGGACGCTTTCCAGACCGTCCAGACCTATCTCGGCTCGACCTATGTCAGCCAGTTCGCGCGCTTCGGCCACGTCTTCCCGGTCTTCGTGCAGGCCGACGCCCCCTTCCGGCTGAGCGCCGAGACCCTCGGGGCGCTCAACGTCCGCAACGCGGCCGGCGGCCTCGTCCCGATCGACACGCTCGCGCGCGTCGCGCCCGCGCTCGGGCCCTCGCTCGTGCCCCTGTTCAACCTGAACCCCTCGGCGACGATCAACGGCGCGGCCGCCCCCGGCACCTCCTCCGGCCAGGCGCTGGCGCTGATGGAGGAGATCGCCCGCGCGACGCTCCCGCCCGGCATGCGGGCCGACTGGGTCGGCATCGCCTACCAGGAGGCCGCCCTCGGCAACCAGGCCTACGGGGTGTTCGCGCTGGCGCTGCTCCTCGTGCTCCTGGTGCTCGCCGGCCAGTACGAGAGCTGGACGGCGCCGCTCGCCGTGGTGCTGGCCGTGCCGCTCGCCCTGCTCGGCACCGTGGCGGCCCTGACGCTCGCGGGGGCCGCCAACAACATCTACACGCAGATCGGCCTCGTCCTGCTGATCGCGCTCGCCAGCAAGAACGCGATCCTGATCGTCGAGTTCGCCCGCGAGCTGCGCCTGCGCGACGGCCTGCCCGTGGTGGAGGCGGCCGTGCGGGCGGCGCGCCTGCGCCTCAGGCCGATCGTGATGACCTCGCTCGCCTTCATCCTGGGCGTGCTGCCCCTCGTCTTCGCCACGGGCGCGGGCGCGGCGGCGCGGCGCTCGATCGGCATCACGGTGTTCAGCGGCATGCTGGCCTCGACCTGCGTGGCCGTCCTGTTCGTGCCGCCCCTCTTCGTGGTGCTGCAGCGATGGTCCGAGCGACGCCGCCCCGTGCCTTCGCGCGGCGATCCGGCTCCGGCAGCCGGTTAAGAGGCGCCGCGGCAGAGAGGAGAGGATGGAGATCATGACCCGCATCTCAGCCCTGATCGGGCTCCTGGCCGGCCTTGCCGTCCCGGGCGCCATCGCCGGGCTCGGACCCGCCGCCGCCCAGGAGCCGGCCGCGGCCGCCCAGCCCGCGCAGGCGGTGGAGCCCGCGGCCGTGGCGCTGCTGCGGGCTGCCGGCGAGGCGCTCGCCGCCGCCCGCAGCCTGAGCTTCACGGCCCTCGCCGTGCACGACGTCCCGAACGCGGAGGGACAGTCCGTCTTCTACACGCTGCGCAGCCGGGTCGAGCTGCGCCGGCCCGACCGCCTGCGCGTCGTGACGGACGGCGACGGCCCGTCGAGCGAGTTCATCGCCGACGGCCGCACCCTGACGCTGTTCCATCCCGGCGAGCGCACCGTGGCGACGACGGGAGCGCCTCCGAGCCTCGATGCCGCGCTGAAGGCGGAGGTCCAGGCCTCGGGCCAGGCGCAGGCCTTCGCCGACATGCTGGTGGCCGATCCCGCCGGGGCCCTCACGGAGGGGCTCACCCGCGCCTTCGTGGTCGGCCGCTCGAGCCTCGTCGGCGGGGTCGAGACGGACATCGTCGCCTTCGCGGACCGCGACGCGCAGGCGCAGATCTGGATCGGTGTTGTGGACCGGCTCCCCCGCCAGCTCTGGGTCACCGAGACCGGCGCGCCCGGCCGCCCGCGCAACGGCGTGACCTTCTCCGACTGGACGGTCGACCGGCCGATCGAGGACAGGGTCTTCTCGACGGCCCATACCGTGGGGGCGCGGCCCGTCCCCTTCCCGAGGCCCGACTTCTGAAGGAGGCAGCGATGCGACGGTTCGTTCTCCCGTTCCTGGCCGCCGGCGCGCTCGCCGGCCTCGCGGTGCCGGCGGACGCCTTCTGGGTGGCGCGGGGCTGGCGCGGCGTGGCGGTCGGCGGCGTACGGGCCCCGATCCTGGCGCGGGGCGCCTACTTCCCGCATTGCTGGCGCTGCGCGCCGGCGGCGGCTGCCCTTGCCGGGACAGCCGTTGCCGGGACCGCGCTGGCCGGCGCCGCCGTCGCCGGAACCGCCGCAGCTGCGGCGCCGACGGGCATGGCCCCCGCACCGGCCCCCGCCGAGGCGGCGCCTCAGAAGGCCGCCGGGACCCAGGTCGCGCAGGCCGGCGGGGGAGGGGGCAGCGGCGCGGCGGCCCATTGCGCCGCGGGCCTGCCGGCCGATTCCCGGATCATCTACGACGCCTCGATCCGCAACATGAAGAGCCTCGAGACGCTGCGCGACACGGTGGTGGCGCAGACGCGCTCGCTCGTCGAGGCCGGCAAGATCAGCGAGGCCGATGCGCGGCCGGCGGCCGAGCGGGCCGGCACCTGCCTGCGGATGCTCGCCAACCCCTGACCCGCCGGGCCGGGCGGCCGCCCGGAAGCCGCCACGTATCGGCGGCGTCCCGCACCCGGGACGCCGGATCGGACCCCGCGCGGCGGAGGCCGCGCTCCAGCAAGGGAGACACGCCATGAAATCGCATCCTGTCCTGAAATCGTTCCTCGTCGCCCTCGGCCTGTTCATCGGCGTGACGGCGTTCATGCCGAGCGAGGCGAACGCGGTGGTCTGCGCGCGGGGCGTGTATCGGGCTGGCTGCGCCGGGCCGCACGGAGCGGTCGGGGTCCGGCGCGGCTACTACGGAGGCCGGACCACGGTGGTGCGGCGCGGCTATGCCGGGCCCCGGACCGTGGTCGTCCGGCGCGGGTACCGCCGGTACTGAGCGGCCTCGCGCCGAGGCCGCGGCCGGGCCGGGATGGCCGCGCCGCGTCTCATACCGGATCCGATGAATCCCTTCGGGATGGCGGATCCGGCCTTCGCGTCGCACGCCGCGCGGGCTTGCTCATGCGCTCCCCGCTCTGATCGGGCGGGGAGCGCATGGCCGGCACCGTGACGCCCGAACAGGCGAGGGCGGCCGCCATGACGGCGAGGGAGAGGACATCCGTCGGGGCTGGTCGGGGCGAGCCGGCGCGTTCGGCCATCGAGCGTTGGGCCGCCGCGGCATGATGCCCGCGCCGGCCTCTCCTGCCGCCTCGCAGCGGCCGCGGCTTCCGTTCGAACTGAATCGATCGTCAAGGCCATTGGCCAAGCAAAGTTTCCCGGACGCATCCAAAAAATTACACTCGGCGACGCATTGCCTCTTGATGCGGAGGCATCAAAATGATCATAGGCGCGCTGAGCAACTTTGAACGGGCCTCCGAAATGCCAGAAGAAAGCCAGGGGACAAACCCCGAATTCATTACACTCGCAGGCGACATCGTTTCAGCCTACGTGTCCAACAATTCCATTCCTGTAGCCGAGCTTCCCGCCCTGATCGCCAGCGTCCACGCGGCGCTGAATGCGCTGGCGGCCGGCCCGTCCGCCGCGGCCCCGGCGGAGGAGGCCGAGAAGGCGACGCCCGCGCAGGTTCGCAAGTCGGTCACGCCGGACGCGCTGATCTCCTTCATCGACGGCAAGCCCTACAAGACGCTGAAGCGTCACCTGACCGGCCACGGGCTCGACCCCTACAGCTACCGCCAGCGCTACGGCCTGCCGGCCGACTACCCGATGGTCGCCGCCAACTACGCCGCCCAGCGCTCGGAACTCGCCAAGTCGATCGGCCTCGGGCGCGCCGGCATCCCCGCCGAGGCGCTCGACGAGCCGACCGCGCCGCCCAAGAGCCGCGGCCGCAAGGCCGGATAGGCGTCCCGGATCGCCGGTCCGCGCGGACCGGCGGTCCGGCCGGCAGCACCCTTAACGGCCGCGAAACCTCGGCCTCGTAGATCCTGCCCTCCGCGGCGCGCCCGGCGCCACCCCGGCAGAGAGGCTTCGCGTGCTCGATCCCTTCGTTCCTGCCGCCCTGGCCGAGCGCCTGCGCGGCAAGCGCCGCAGGGCGCGCCCGCTCGCGGCGATCGACCACGCGCCGTCGCGGCCCGTCTTCGCCGAACTGCTCGACCGCGAGGGTCGCGGCACCGGGCAGTTCGTGCGACTGTCGCAGGGGATGGTCGAGCGGATCACCCGGGCCGTGAAGGCCGCGACCTGAACGGCCCGGGCCTCGTCCGCCGGAACGTCCGCCGGCCCGGCCCGGCAACGGGCCGGAGCGCCCTGCATGATCCGGGGATCAGGGGACGATCGCGCGCGGAACAGCCACGAACCCTCGCCGTTGGCGTCATCGAACCCCTGCCGGGCCGGCGCCGCCGCGCCCGGATCGCCGAGGAGCATGCATGCACGAGCGTACGCCGCCACGGGCCCGAGCGGCGCTCGGGCTCGGATCCCTCATCGGCGAGGCCCTGCGCGGCGCGGGCGATCTGCTGGGCAAGGAGATCCGGCTCTTCCAGGTCGAGGTGGACGGCAACATCCGGGCGCTCGCAGGCCTCATCGCCCGCTTCGGCCTCGCCGTCATCCTGCTCGTCGGCGGGCAGCTCCTGCTGATCCTCGCCCTGGTCAAGGCGCTCGGGGCCTTGATCGGGTCCGAAGCCGTGGCGGCCCTCTGCGTCGGCGGCCTCTTCGCGGCAGTCACCGGGCTCTTCCTGGTGCTCGGGTTGCGGCGCATGTCCCTCGACAACCTCGCGCCCCGGCGGACCGAGCTGCAGCTCGCACGGGATGCCGAGATGCTCGGCGGCGCGAAGGAGTGAGACCGCGCGGCGCCCGCGCGAGGCCGGAATCGGCGCCGCGACGCGGTCACCCGGATCTCGGATGAGGCCGCCTCGGCGCCGAACGGCGCCGTGGCGCGTGGCTAGATCATGCTGCGTTTTGAACGAATCGGTCAAAACGCAGAAAACATGATCAATTCAATAAGTTAGATCATGCTGAGGGCCGGCGTCAGGCGTGCAGCATCCCGTCCGTGGGCAGGTGGACCGTGAAGGCCTTGCCCTCGTCGACCCAGCCGGCGCCGGCCGCGCCGTGCCGGATGCCGTCGATCTCGCTCTGGGTCGCGGCGAAATGGTGGACCCCGCTCTGCGCGTTGTAGAAGCGCTCGAGGGTGACGCCGCCACTCCCCGCCGCGGCGGCATTCGCGTAGGCCTCGAAGGCGACGCCCTCGTACTGGTAGGCCGGCAGCGTCTTGAGGATCTGGTCCCGCTCGGCCGTGCCGGTGGTGTAGAAATGCGTCTTGTTCGCGGAGTCGAAGAAGCGGAACACGTCCATCGTCCCGGCCCCGGGATCGGGCACGGCCCAGTCGGTTCCCTCGTAGACGTACCCGCCCTTGTTCTGGATCAGGGCATCCCGCTCGACCTGGCTCGTCGTGTAGAGATGATCGTTCGTGGCCGGGTTGAAGAAGCGGAAGGTGTCGTGCAGCCCCGCGGCGGCCGGCGCCGCCATGGTCGTTCCAGCGGAGGCCGCGGCGGGAGCGCCGTAGAGCGCCTGGGCTCCGGCGATATCCGAGGTGGTGAGGTCGGTCACCGACGGGTTGAGATAGGCGTTCATCACGGCGGGCGCGCCGTTGTAATGGTCGAGGCCGATCGCGTGGCCGATCTCGTGCAGCGCCACGAGGAAGAGGGGCGTGTTGTGGTTGCTGACGATGCCGCCGCCCGCGGCGTGCCAGCCCTCGCCGCTGTCGAACGTGACGTCGGCCGAGGTCAGGGCCTTGCCGACATAGGCGTAGCTCGTCTGGCCCAGGACCTTGTCGAGCCCGTCGATGCCGCTCTGGCTGAAGCTGATGTCGGCGCCCGCCGCCGAGGCGACCTGCTGGAACGCGACATTCGCGTGCGCCGACCAATCGGCGAGGGCCGCCTGGATCGTCGGCAGGAAGGAGGCGGGAATCGTCCCGTCGATGGCCCAGGACACGGTCTCGCCCGCGCCCCAGCGGGGCCCCTCCAACGCGTATGCAGCCATGTTGCCGTCTCCTTCACACCGGTTGAATGGAGCTTCTGAGAGGATATTGCGGACAGAATGCGACGCTTCGGCCGGCGCCGCCACAGCAAATCCGCAGATTATCTTCCCGACTTCCGAGCATATTGCATTGGCGGATCAACGTTGACTCTCGGGATTGAGAGGATTCTTCTCCGGATCTGTGGGCGTAGCGGAGCCAATCATGCAATTTTTCAACTTCCGACCTTGTGCGATACCGGACGGAGGCGTGGTGCGGCGACCGGCCTGGGGCGGCGCGGCGCGGCTTTGCAAGCGCTTATAGCATATGTTACTCTCGCGCAGTTGCCGGAAGACGTCGGCCGATGCTGCGCGTCGTTCCGTCCAGAGCGGCATGGCGTTTCCATGATATCGTCGACGTTCGCCTTCTCGTCCCGCGAATTTCTTCGGATGATCGAGTCGCTTGGTCTGACTGGAAACTGGGGCTGGACGTTCGCCACGCATACGCAAATCTGGTCGCCTGGCCTATTCAACATCTTAGGCCTCGAAGTCGGGTCCGTGAGACCGGATTACGACTATATGCTCGGCCTCGTTCACCCGGACGACCGCGCCGGTCTCGAGAGCGCCGGCGAGATCATGCGGTCGGGCGTCTTCAGCGATCGCACCTTCCGCATCATCCGCCGGGACGGGACGATGCGCGTCCTGGTGAGCCGGGGCGAGGTGTTCCACGCGCCGGACGGACAGCCGCTCGGCGCGGCCGGCGTGCTGCTCGACGTCACGGACCGGGAGCGGTTCGCGCGCTCTTGCCCCGGCGGCCCGGCACCGTCCGGGGTCGACCCGGCAGCCGCGCCCGGCCCCGCGGAGGCCGAGGCGCCGCCGGACTCCGTGCCGCCGATCGGCATCGAGCAGGAGATCGACCGGCGTCAACTGCGCGCGGCCCGCGCGCTCCTCGAATGGTCCATGGCGGACCTCGCGCAGGCCAGCGGCCTGTCCTTCTCGTCGGTCCGCCGCCTGGAGGAGAGCCCGGATGGCGGCACCCCCCGCAGCCGCCAGGCCGCCATCGCGGCCCTGCGGGCGGCCGGCATCGATTTCTCGCGATCGCCGGGCCGGGCGGTCGCGGTCGCCCGGGTCGCGTGAACCCTGGGGCCCGCGCGCGGGCCGGCCTGCTGCCGGCGCGCAGCCTCAGCGGGCCAGGACGCGCGCCGCGTCCTTCGTGGTGGCCACGGCCCGGGAGACCGCCGCGAGGGATTGCGAGATCGTCCCGATGTTGCCGGTGATCGCCGCGACCGCGCCCGCGGCCCCCTGCATGTTGCCGGAGATGTCCTGCGTGACGACGCTCTGTTCCTCCACCGCGGCGGCCGCGCCGACGACGTGGTCGCGCATCGTCGCGACCGAGTCCTGGATCGCTCCGAGGGCGCCCACGACCTCCTGCGTGACGCCCCGGATGCCGTCGATCTCGGCGGCGATCTGCTCGGTCGCCCGCGCCGCCTGATTGGCGAGGCTCTTCACCTCCTGCGCCACCACGGCGAAGCCGCGCCCCGCCTCGCCCGCGCGCGCCGATTCGATGGTGGCGTTGAGGGCGAGCAGGTTGATCTGGCCCGCGATCGTCTGGATCAGGCCGACGATGCCGCCCATCGCGGCCGCGGCGCCGGTGAGCCGCTCCGTGAAGGTGCCGGCCGCGAGGACCTGGGCATGCGCGGCATCGGTGGCGGCCCGCGACTTGGCCATCCCGGCCGAGATCTCGCCGACGGAGGCGGCCAGTTCCTCGGTCGCCGCCGCCATCGCCTGGACGGTCTGGAGGGTGTCGCCGGCGGCATCGGCCGCCGCCGCGGATTCCGCCCCGGTGCGCGCGATCGAGCCGTCGATCTCGCCGAAATTCCGGTCGATCAGGCGCTGGAGATTGGCCAGGAGGCTCACCTGCGCGGTGATGTCGGTGGCGAACTTGACCACCTTGTAGGGGCGCCCGCTCGCGTCGAGGATCGGGTTGTAGGAGGCCTCGATCCAGATCTCGCGGCCGTCCTTGGCGACCCGCTTGAACTGGCCCGTCCGGTAGGTGCCCCGGCGCAGCGTCGCCCAGAACTCCCGGTACTCCGCGCTGTCGCGGTAGGCCGGCTCCACGAACAGGCCGTGGTGGCGGCCGACGATCTCCGGCAGGGCATAGCCCGTCACGGCGAGGAAGTTCGCGTTGGCCTCCAGGATGGTGCCGTCGAGATCGAACGCGATCACGGCCTGCGAGGCGTGGATCGCCGCGATCTGGCCCTGGCGATCGGCATCCTCGGCCTTCTGGCGGGTGATCTCGGTGGCGAATTTGACGACCTTGTAGGGCTTGCCCCGGCGGTCGAGGATCGGGTTGTAGGAGGCCTCGATCCAGATCTCGCGGCCACCCTTGCCGGTCCGCTTGAACTGGCCCGCCTGGTAGGTGCCCCGGCGCAGCCGCTCCCAGAACTCCCGGTACTCCGCGCTGTCGCGGTAGGCCGGCTCCACGAACAGGCCGTGGTGGCGGCCGACGATCTCCGGCAGGGCGTAGCCCGTCACGGCGAGGAAGTTCGCGTTGGCTTCCAGGATGGTGCCGTCGAGATCGAACGCGATGATCCCCTGCGACTTGTCGAGCGCCGCGAGCTTCGACTCGGTCTCGGCACGCGCCCCGCTCAACCCGCTGAACATCGAGAAGACTCCGAATATTTCTCCGGATCGCGGCGCATTCCATGCACCCCTCGATGCATTCGCCCCACGGACCCACCGTAATCGTCGTGGACATTTGATCGCCGGAACGGTGAATTTTTTATGAATACACCAATTTTAATGCCAAGATTTTGTGATTCTTTCATATATTCAATGGCGTCTTGCGAAAAATTGGCCCATACCTGCCGCGACGGCCGATCGAGCGATGGCTGGATTTGAACCTGAAATATCGCGACACAACTGCCGCTATCCTGGCGCGGAGGGCGGCCCCGGGGTCGCGATTGCTCGCGATCAATTTGCTCTGCGCAATTAAGTCTCCGTCAAGCACTTGGCGATAGCCTTACAACCCTTGATCACGGGCATCGCGCATGCATTCGACGACAGCGAGCACGTTCCCGCTCTCCACGACCTCCCCGTCGTTCCGGGAAGCGGTGGCCGAGGCGGCCGCGTTTCCGCGCCTGGTCCAGACGGTCGTGCGCAACATGATCGAGGCCTGGCCCGCGGAGGTCTACAGCGAGAGCCTCGTGGAAGCCCGCCTCCTTGGCCGCAGGACGCTCTTCGTGAGCGACCCGCGGCTGATCCGCGAGCTTCTGGTCGATCAGGCGGCGCGGCTCGGGCGCGAGGAGGTGATGACGCGGTCGCTGACGCCCGTGCTCGGCAGCGGCATCCTCACCGCGGACGGGGAGCGCTGGCGCGCGCAGCGCCGGACCGCGGCGCCGGTCTTCCGCCACGACCGGATCCGGGACTTCGTCCCGGCGATGCTGGCCGCCGCGGTCGCGACCCGGGCCCGCTGGATGGCGCGCACGGGCGACGGCGCGCCCGTCGACCTGCTCGCCGACATGATGCGCACCACCTTCGACATCATCGTCTCGACCATGATGTCGGACGAGACCGGCCTCGACGTCGCCCGCTTCGGGCAGGCGATGGACGCCTATCTCGACCAGACCCGCTGGAAGATGGCCCTGACCCTCGTCGGCGCCCCGGCCTGGATGCCGCATCCGGGCTCCGCCCGGGGCGTCTCGGCCGCGCGCTACCTGCGCGGCACCGTGACGGCGGCGATCGAGAGCCGCCGCCGCGGCGGCCGCAGCGGCCGCGACCTGCTCGGCCTGATGCTGCGGGCGCGCGATCCCGAGGGCGGGGACGCGATGTCCGACGAGAGCCTCACCGACAACCTGCTGACCTTCATCGCCGCCGGCCACGAGACCACCGCGATCACGCTGGCCTGGACGCTCTGCCTCCTCGCGGAGCACCCCGAGATCGAGGCGCGCGTCGTCGAGGAGATCGCCGCCTCGGGCCGCGACGCGCCGCACGGCCTGCCGGACCTCGACGCCCTCTCTTATACCCGCCAGGTGGTCATGGAGGTGATGCGCCTCTACCCGGCCGCCCCCCTGATCGTGCGCAAGACCCTGGACGAGGTCAGCCTCGGCGGCCGGCGGATTCCGGCGGGCCGGTCGATCCACGTTCCGATCTACGCGCTTCACCGCCACGCCAAGCTCTGGACTGCCCCCGAGCGCTTCGACCCGGACCGCTTCGGGCCGAACGAGAGCGCCGGGCGGGACCGCCACGCCTACATGCCGTTCGGGGCGGGCCCGCGCATCTGCATCGGCATGGGCTTCGCCATGACGGAATGCCTCGCGATCCTGGCCGTCCTGCTGCCGGCCTTCCGCTTCGACCGCGCCGGACCGGCCCGCCCGGAGGCGCGCTTCACCGTGACGCTGCGCCCGCACGGGGGCGTTCCCATGGTCGTGTCGCCGCGCGGAGTCCGCTAGCTCCGATGGCTGCGCCGCACCAGACAGGCCCAGACGGACCGCCCCCCCGCCCGGCCCCCGGCTGGCCGCGGCGGGTCTGGACGCGCCTGCGCGGCCCGGGCCCGGCGGCCGAGGCCGAACCCGGCGAGCGCGAGCGCTACACCCTGGAGACGCGCTTCGGCCAGCTCGAGGAGACCCTGAAGCTCGCCAACTACTCCGCCCTGACCCATGTGGCCATCGCGGTGGCGGTGACGGCCTTCTTCTGGGACGCCGCGCCGCAGGCCTATCTCGCCGGTCTGCTCGCCGTGGTGACGGCGACGAGCGCGCTCGCGGTCGCGGGGGCCTGGGCCCATCGCCGACGGCGGGCCGAGATGATGACGGAGGCCCGGATCGGCCTCGGCTACCGGGTCTCGAACTGGATCGCCCTCATCCTCGGGACCGCCTGGGGCACGATGCCGGTCGTCCTGTTCGCGCCCGCGGACAGCGACCACCGCATGATCGTCACCGCGATCGCGGCCGGCATGATCGCGGACGCCTACGTGATCGGGCCGATCCTGTCGGTGGCGCTGCTGTTCACCGTGCCCCTGGTGGCCGGGAGCTTCGTCGGGCTCGCGCGCAGCGGCGACTCGATCGGGGCGAGCCTCGCCATCCTGCTGACGGTCTACGCCGCCTTCGTGCTGTTCAGCGTCCGGCGGATGAGCCACCTGTCCTACCAGCGCATCCACGACCGCGTCCGGGTCAGCGACCAGAACGAGACGATCGGCCTCCTGCTGCACGAGTTCGAGGAGAGCACGAGCGACTGGCTCTGGGAGACCGACGCGCAGGGCCGCTTCGACCACGTCTCGGCCCGGGTGGCGCAGGTGGCCGGACGCCGAGCCGAGGACCTGCAGGGGCTCACCCTGGCGGAGGTCCTCGCCTGCGGGGCCGCGGGGGCGCTCGGCAGCGGCGCGGCCGAGGTGGTCGCGCTGATCGAGAGCAGGACCGCCTTCCGCGACCACGTGGTCGAGCTGCCCTTCGCGGCCGGCACGCGCTGGTGGCAGCTCAGCGGCAAGCCGGCCTCCGACAAGGCCGGCCGCTTCACGGGCTTCCGCGGCGTCGGCTCCGACATCACGGCGAGCCGCGACACCGAGGCCCGGATCGCCTTCCTGGCGAGCTACGATCCCCTGACGGGGCTCGCCAACCGGGCCCTCTTCCAAGACCGCGCCACCGCCGAATGCGCGCGCGTCGCGGGCTCCGCCGAGGCCTGCGCGCTCCTCTATCTCGACCTCGACGGCTTCAAGGCCGTCAACGACACCTTCGGCCACGGCATGGGCGACCAACTCCTCCGGAGCGTGGCGGGCCGCCTGCAGCCCGTCTCGGCCGACGGCCTCTGGGTGTTCCGCCTCGGCGGGGACGAGTTCGCGGTAATGCAGCGCTGCGGCGGCGTCGCCGAGGCGGTCGCGCTCGCCGAGCGGCTGATCGCGCTCGTCAGCGCGCCCTACCTGATCGATTCCGTGAAGGCCGAGATCGGCGTCAGCATCGGCATCGCCCTCACCCCCGCCCATGCCGGGACGCCGGAAAGCCTCCTGCGCAAGGCCGACCTCGCCCTCTACCGGGCGAAGGCGAAGGGGAAGGGCAGCTTCTTCGTGTTCGAGGACGAGCTCGAGGTGACGCAGCGCGCGCGCCGCGAGCTCGAGGCCGACATCAAGCTCGCCATCGAGCGCAACGAGCTCGCGCTGCACTACCAGCCGCTCACGAGCCTGCGCGACGGCTGCGTCGTCTGCTTCGAGGCGCTGCTGCGCTGGAGCACGCCCGCGCGCGGCCCCGTCTCGCCGGTGGAGTTCATCCCGGTCGCGGAGGCCACCGGGATGATCGTGGCGATCGGGCGCCACGTGCTCGGCCAGGCCTGCCGGGAGGCGGCCCGCTGGCCCCGCCACATCCGCGTCGCCGTCAACATCTCGCCGATCCAGTTCCGCACCACCGGCTTCGTCGACGACATCGCGGCCGCGCTCGCGACGAGCGGGCTCGATCCGGACCGCCTCGAGATCGAGATCACGGAATCGGTCTTCCTCGACAAGACCGCGATCACCATGACCAACCTCAACGAGTTGCGGAGCATGGGCATCCGCATCGCGCTGGACGATTTCGGGACCGGATACTCCTCGCTCAGTTACCTGGCCAAGTTCCCGGTCGACAAGATCAAGATCGACCGGTCGTTCGTTCGCGATATCAACACGTCGGACGAAAGCCTGGCCGTCATCGAGGCGATCCTGGCTATCGCTCAGAAGTTATCCATCTCGGTGACCGCCGAGGGCGTGGAGACGACCGAGCAGGCCAAGATCCTGAAGGCCAGGAATTGCAACGATATCCAGGGATATCTTCTGAGCCCGGCGCGTCCACCCGAAGACATATTTCCGATCATCGAGCGCATCCCGCAGGATTTCAAACGGATGCTTCCGACCGATCCGGCCCAGCCCTGGCCGAGGCCTGTGCGCGTCGTCGGAGCCTGAGCGCCGGAGCCCGGGACCAGGGATCCGCGCCGGGCCGGGGCCGCGTCCCGTTCACATCCTCGCGTTGTCACCCTAGTGTTGCGCGGCAGGGACAGACGCGCCCCCGTCGAGCCGCCATGATGGTGCGTGACCGCACCGTCGGCGCCGGCGCGGCGGTGGCCCGGGCGGGGCCTCGTCGCGGCCTCGCTTCGGCGGCCCGACGCTTGGCCCGACGCTTGGCTGCGGACCTGACCAGCCCGTGCGAGGATCGATGACCCTGCGGACGCTTCGCTCGCTGAGCTGGGCCCCCACGATCGGCCTCTCCTGGCTCTGGGGGCTCGGCTTCTTCTACTCGATCCACGTCACCCTGACGTATGGCTGGCTCGGCTTCGCGGCCTTCGCGGGCCCGAACGCGTTCGGCCTCTACCTGTTCGGCCACGTGCTGGGGCGGCGCGGGCGCAACCCCGCCGAGATCGTCCGGGCCGTGGAGGGGCGCTATACCGGGCTGTTCCTCCTCGCCCAGGTCGCCGCCGTCGGCATCAGCTGCTACGGCCTGTTCACCTACGTGCTGCTGCCGCTGTTCGGCTCCCGCGCGCCGGTCGGCGCCGTGCTGGTGCTGCTCCTCGGCGCGGCCACGGGGCACGCCGCCTCGATCGTCACGCTGAAGCGGCTCCACGCCGCCTATCTGGCGGTCGGAACCGCCGCGGCGGCGATCGCCGCCGCGGGACTCTCGGGTGCGGCGAGCCCGCCCGTCCCGCTCGCGGCCTTCGACGAGCGCTTCTACGGCCTCTGCATCCCGTCGCTCGTCGGCTTCCTGCTCGGCCCCTGGAGCGACGTGCAGCAATGGCAGCGCGCCGTCGCGATCCACCGGGAGGGCGGCTCGATCCGGACGGCCTATGGCGGCGGCGCCCTGATCTTCCTCGGGCTCCTCGGCCTCAACGCCGCCCTGGCGGCCCTGGCGGGGCCAGGCCTGCTCGCCGCCTCGGCCGACGGCATCCCGGGCGCGCAGGCGGCCGTCACCGGCGCGATCTCCCGTGCGGACGCCGCGCCCCTGACCATCGCCTACCTGGCCTGGGCCGTGATCGCCATGGTCTCGACAGTCGACAGCTTCTACTGCGCGACGCGCTGGTTCCTGACCTCGGTGACGACGCGCAGCAGCAGCCCGCTCCTCGCCTTCGTGCCGGCGGGCTTCGTCGCCTCGCCGCTCTGGACCCTGATCGCGGCGCTGGCGGCCGCCGCGGCAGTGCTCGGGGCGAACCTCTCGATGATGTACCTGATGGTGCCCTTCGCGACCCTGTTCGTGGGCGCGACGCTCTGCCTCATCTGCGAGGCGCTGGGAGCCCGCCCGACCTATGACGGGGTCCTCTGCGCGATGATCGGGACGGCCGCGGGCCTCGTCTTCCTGGTGGGCTACGTCGCGCCGGCCGGGGCGCTCATCGCCCTCTCGCCGATCGTCGGAGCCATCGGGGCGCTGCCGGCGATCAGCGCCCTGCTCGGCCCGGCGCCGCCCGCGCTGCCGGATGCCGCCGAGACCGCCCCCGGCCTCGCGACGCTCGTGCTGACCAAGGACGAGGCGGTCGCCGCGCACGGCTTCGACGGGCCCTGGTTCGTGCTGCAGCTGATCCCGACCTACGACGACACGAACTCGGTCGGGAACGTCTACTTCGCGAACTACTTCCGCTGGGTCGGCAAGGCGCGGGAGTTGTTCTTCAACGTCTGCATGCCGGATTTCGACCTCGCAACGACGGGGTTCTACGTGCTGACGCGCTCGTTCACGCACGATTTCCGGCGCGAGGCGCGGGAATTCGAGCCCGTCGTCGTGCGCATCCGCATCGCGGGCCACAATCGGAAGTTCGTGACCCTGGCGCACGAGATCCACAGCCGGACGCAGGGGCTGCTCGGGCGCGGCGAGCAGACGCTGATGTTCGTGGACACGGCGCGCTACCGCCCCCTCGACATCCCGGCGAGCATCATGGCGGGGTTCATGCCGCACTACGTCAAGGACGCCGCGGATTCCTCACCCCGCCGCAATGCGGGCACGCGCGGCGTCGCCCTGGCCGAGGAGGGCTGAGAGGCTCTCGAGCACGACCGGGGCGCCGCGGCCGCGCTTGATCGGCCGAGAAGTCAGCGGCGTCCCGAGATTGACGCCAACAAATCGTTGCGCTCGCAAACAATCACGCTCCACGAAACACGAGCATAGGCCCGCCTTCGCCGGCATCCGCCCGTGTTGTCAGCGCGCGAAATGCTATGGTGCGCACGCGCCGCTGCGCCTAGTAAGCAGCAGTTCACTTGGCGCGCGCTATCGCACGCCGGGGATCGACAACGAGCGGGATGTCCGCTCGTATCGCAACGCTGATCGAAGACGGGTGCCCCGCGCCCGTCGGCACACCTGTCCGGAAGGGGCGTCCGCATGACGGCAGCCACGTCGCAGCTCGAGCCGAAGCTCCTCCTCAAAAGCCTGCGCGCCTTCCGCAAGGGCGACTTCTCGGTGCGGCTTCCCCTCGACCTGACGGGGATCGACGGGGAGATCGCCGAGGCCTTCAACGACATCGTGGAGCTCAACCAGGGGCTCGTGCGCGAGCTCGACCGGGTGGCGCGCACGGTCGGCAAGGACGGGCGCATCGGCGAGCGCGGCAAGCTGCCGGCGGCGACCGGCTGCTGGGTCGACTGCATCGATTCGGTCAACGCGATGATCGGCGACCTCGTGCAGCCGACCACCGAGGTGGCGCGCGTGATCGGCGCGGTGGCCAAGGGCGACCTCGGCCAGACCATGCAGATCGAGATCGAGGGCCGCCCGCTGCGGGGCGAGTTCCTGCGCATCGGCAAGGTCGTCAACACGATGGTGGACCAGCTGAACTCGTTCGCCTCCGAGGTGACGCGCGTCGCGCGCGAGGTGGGCTCGGAAGGAAAGCTCGGCGGCCAGGCCCAGGTGAAGGGCGTCGGCGGGACCTGGAAGGACCTGACCGACAACGTGAACCTGATGGCGGCGAACCTCACCGGCCAGGTCCGCAACATCGCCGAGGTCACGACCGCGGTCGCCAACGGCGATCTGTCCAAGAAGATCACCGTCGACGTGAAGGGCGAGATCCTCGACCTCAAGTCGACCTTCAACACGATGGTGGACCAGCTGAACTCGTTCGCCTCGGAGGTGACGCGCGTCGCGCGCGAGGTCGGCATCGAGGGCAAGCTCGGCGGCCAGGCCCAGGTGAAGGGCGTCGGCGGCGTCTGGAAGGACCTGACCGACAACGTGAACATGATGGCGGAGAACCTCACGGGGCAGGTCCGCAACATCGCCGAGGTCACGACCGCCGTGGCGCGGGGCGATCTCTCGAAGAAGATCACCGTCGACGTGAAGGGCGAGATCCTGGCCCTCAAGCTCACCATCAACACGATGGTGGACCAGCTGAACTCGTTCGCCTCGGAGGTGACGCGCGTCGCCCGCGAGGTGGGCTCGGAGGGCAAGCTCGGCGGCCAGGCCCAGGTCGAGGGCGTCGGCGGGACCTGGAAGGACCTGACCGACAACGTGAACATGATGGCCGCGAACCTCACCGGCCAGGTCCGCAACATCGCCGAGGTCACGACCGCGGTCGCCAACGGCGATCTCTCGAAGAAGATCACCGTCGATGTCCGCGGCGAGATCCTGGAGCTGAAATCGACCATCAACACGATGGTGGACCAGCTGAACTCGTTCGCCTCGGAGGTGACGCGCGTCGCCAAGGAGGTCGGCTCGGAGGGCAAGCTCGGCGGCCAGGCGCAGGTGCGCGGCGTGGCGGGCACCTGGGCGGACCTGACCGACAACGTGAACCTGATGGCGGCGAACCTCACGGGGCAGGTCCGCAACATCGCCGACGTCACCACCGCGGTCGCCAACGGCGATCTCTCGAAGAAGATCACCGTCGATGTCCGCGGCGAGATCCTGGAATTGAAGAACACCATCAACACGATGGTGGACCAGCTGAACTCGTTTGCCTCCGAGGTGACGCGCGTCGCCAAGGAGGTCGGCTCGGAGGGCAAGCTCGGCGGCCAGGCCCGCGTGGAGGGCGTGGCGGGCACCTGGGCGGACCTGACCAACAACGTGAACCTGATGGCGGAGAACCTCACGGGGCAGGTCCGCAACATCGCCGACGTCACCACCGCGGTCGCCAACGGCGATCTCTCGAAGAAGATCACCGTCGACGTGAAGGGCGAGATCCTGGAGCTGAAATCGACCATCAACACGATGGTGGACCAGCTGAACTCGTTCGCCTCGGAAGTGACGCGCGTCGCCCGCGAGGTCGGCACGGAGGGCAAGCTCGGCGGCCAGGCCCAGGTGAAGGGCGTCGGCGGCGTCTGGAAGGGGCTGACCGACAACGTCAACATGATGGCCGCGAACCTCACGGGGCAGGTCCGCAACATCGCCGAGGTCACGACCGCGGTCGCCAACGGCGATCTCTCGAAGAAGATCACCGTGGCGGTCGAGGGCGAGATCCTGGAGCTGAAATCGACCATCAACACGATGGTGGATCAGCTGAACTCCTTCGCCTCGGAAGTGACGCGCGTCGCCCGCGAGGTCGGCATCGAGGGCAAGCTCGGCGGCCAGGCCCAGGTGCGCGGCGTCGGCGGGACCTGGAAGGACCTGACCGACAACGTGAACATGATGGCCGCGAACCTCACCGGCCAGGTCCGCAACATCGCCGAGGTCACGACCGCGGTCGCCAACGGCGATCTCTCGAAGAAGATCACCGTCGATGTCCGCGGCGAGATCCTGGAGCTGAAATCGACCATCAACACGATGGTGGACCAGCTGAACTCGTTCGCCTCGGAGGTGACGCGCGTCGCCCGCGAGGTGGGCTCGGAAGGAAAGCTCGGCGGCCAGGCCCAGGTGAAGGGCGTCGGCGGGACCTGGAAGGACCTGACCGACAACGTGAACATGATGGCCGCGAACCTCACCGGCCAGGTCCGCGGCATCGCCAGCGTCGTGACGGCGGTGGCCCAGGGCGACCTCAAGCGTAAGCTCTCGGTCGACGCCAAGGGCGAGATCGCGGCGCTCGCCGACACCGTCAACGAGATGATCGAGACGCTCGCCACCTTCGCCGATCAGGTGACGAACGTGGCCCGCGAGGTGGGCGTCGAGGGCAAGCTCGGCGGGCAGGCGCGCGTGCCGGGCGCGGCGGGGCTGTGGCGCGACCTCACCGACAACGTGAACCAGCTCGCGGCGAACCTCACCACCCAGGTCCGCGCCATCGCCGAGGTGGCCACCGCCGTGACCAAGGGCGATCTCGCCCGCTCGATCTCGGTCGAGGCGTCCGGCGAGGTCGCCTCGCTGAAGGACAACATCAACGAGATGATCCGCAACCTGCGGGACACGACGCTCAAGAACGCCGAGCAGGACTGGCTGAAGACGAACCTCGCCAAGTTCACCCGCATGCTGCAGGGCGAGCGCGACCTCGCCACGGTCTCGAACCTGATCCTGTCCGAGATCGCGCCGCTGGTGAGCGCGCAGCGCGGCGTGTTCTACATGGTCGATCGTGACGGCGGCGAGCCGGTGCTCGACCTCGTGGCGAGCTACGCCTTCACGGAGCGCAAGAACCTCTCGAACCGCTACCGGATGCGCCAGGGTCTCGTCGGCCAATGCGCCTTCGAGAAGAAGCGCATCCTGCTCACCCACGTGCCGGGCGACTACATCACGATCGGCTCGGCGCTCGGCGAGGCGGCGCCGCTGAACATCATCGTGCTGCCGGTCCTGTTCGAGCAGGAGGTGCGGGCCGTGATCGAGCTCGCCTCCTTCAACCGGTTCAGCGAGACGCACCAGTCCTTCCTCGACCAACTCACCGAGTCGATCGGCATCGTGCTCAACACGATCGCCGCCAACATGCGGACGGAAGGGCTCCTCAAGCAGTCGCAGCTGCTCACCGGCGAGCTGCAGAGCCAGCAGGAGGAATTGAAGCAGACCAACGACCGCCTGGAGCTGCAGGCCGCCTCCCTCCAGCAATCGGAGGACCTGCTGAAGAGCCAGCGCGAGCGGCTGCAGCAGACGAACGAGGAGCTCGAGGAGAAGGCGCGCCTCCTCGAGATCCAGAAAAAGGAGGTCGAGGGCAAGAACCGCGAGGTCTCGGTCGCCAAGACGGCGCTCGAGGAGAAGGCCGAGCAGCTGGCGCTCACCTCGCGCTACAAGTCGCAGTTCCTGGCCAACATGAGCCACGAGCTGCGCACGCCGCTCAACAGCCTGCTGATCCTCTCCAAGCTTCTCTCGGAGAACCGCGACGGCAACCTGAGCGACAAGCAGCGGGAATTCGCCAAGACCATCAACGCGGCGGGCACCGACCTCCTGTCGCTCATCAACGACATCCTCGACTTGTCGAAGATCGAGTCGGGCACCGTCTCCCTCGAACTCGGCGACGTCTCGCTGCAGGATCTCGTCGACCACCTGGAGCGGACCTTCCGGCAGATCGCGGTGGAGCGGCACCTCGCCTTCGAGATCGCGGTGGCGCAGGGCCTGCCCCGGACAGTGCGGACGGACACGAAGCGGCTGCAGCAGGTGCTGCGCAACCTCCTGTCGAACGCCTTCAAGTTCACCGACCAGGGCGGCGTGACCCTCCGGATCGGCTCGGCCGAGGGCTCGCCGCTGCGCGCGGGCAGCCAGTGGCTGGCGCTGTCGGTGAAGGATACGGGCATCGGCATCGCGGAGGACAAGCAGCGCATCATCTTCGAGGCGTTCCAGCAGGCCGACGGCACCACCAGCCGCAAGTACGGCGGCACAGGCCTCGGCCTCGCGATCAGCCGCGAGATCGCCCGGCTCCTCGGCGGCGAGATCGTGGTGGCGAGCCGCACGGGCGAGGGCAGCACCTTCACGCTGTTCCTGCCCTTCGAGCCGCCGGTCGCGACGGGGACCGGCCGGCAGGCGGTGCTCAACGGCGACGGTGCCGGGCCGATGCTCGGCCGGCAGCCCTCCGCCGCGATGGCGCTGTCGGCCTCGGCCGACGACCGGCACGCGATCCAGACCGGCGACCACATCGTCCTGATCGTGGAGGACGACGCCATGTTCGCCTCCGTCCTCCTCGAACTCGCCCGCGAGCGCGGCTTCAAGGGACTGATCGCGCAGGACGGGGCGACCGCGCTGGCGCTCGCGCATCGCTACAAGCCCCACGCCATCACGCTCGACATCGGCCTGCCCGACATGGACGGCTGGGCGCTCCTCGACCTCCTCAAGAACGACGCGCGCACCCGCCACATCCCGATCCACGTCATCTCGGTCAACGACGAGCGCAAGCGCGGCCTGCGGGCGGGCGCCTTCGGCTTCCTGGAGAAGCCGGTCGACCGCGAGCGGCTGATGCAGGCGCTGGCGCGCTCGAAGGAATTCATCGCCCGGCCCGTGCGCAACCTGCTGCTCGTCGAGGACGATGACGGCCAGCGCGCCGCCATCGCGGCGCTGCTCGGCAGCGCGGAGGTCAACGTGTCGGGCGTCGCGACCGCGCAGGGCGCGCTCGAGGCGGTCAGCGGCGGGCGCTTCGACTGCGCGATCGTCGATCTCGGCCTGCCCGACATGCCGGGCTCCGAGCTGATCGAGCAGATCCGGGCGATCGAGGGCTGCGCCGAGATGCCCGTCATCGTCTATACCGGCAAGGAGCTGACGCAGGAGGAGGAGCAGCAGCTCAAGCAGACCGCCTCGACGGTGATCCTCAAGGATACGGGCTCGCCCGAGCGCCTCCTCGACGAGACGGCCCTGTTCCTGCACCGGACGATCAGCAGCATCCCGCCCGAGAACCAGATCCTGGTCGAGCGCACGGACGATCAGGCCTCGCTCAAGGGCTGCCGGGTCCTCCTGGTCGACGACGACCTGCGCAATATCTTCTCTCTGACGAGCGCGCTCGAGCAGTACGGGCTGGAGGTGCTGTTCGCCGAGAACGGGCGCGACGGCATCGACCTCCTGATGGCCAACCCCGACATCGACGCGATGCTCGTCGACATCATGATGCCGGAGATGGACGGGTACCAGACCATGCGGGAGATCCGCGGCCACGAGACCTTCCGGGCCCTGCCGCTCATCGCCGTCACCGCCAAGGCGATGAAGGGCGACCGCGAGAAGTGCCTGGAGGCGGGCGCCTCCGACTACGTCTCGAAGCCCGTCGACATCGCCCAGCTCCTCGCGGTGCTGCGGGTCCAGCTGGAGCAGCGTCGCCGAGGCGCCAATGGCGCGGCCCCGCACGGCGCCGAGGCGGGGCAGGGCGGGCTCTCGCCATGAGGAATCCGCTCCCGTCGCCGCCCGACGCGCGCCCCGTCCTGGTCCCGACCGAGATCGCGGAGCGCGCGCCGATCCCCGCCAAGATCCTCATCGTCGACGACGATCGCCGCAACCTGCTCGCCGCCTCGGAGGTGCTCGCCGAGCCCGGCCTGGAGATCGTGCTGGCGGAATCCGGCGAGGACGCCCTGCGCTGGAGCCTGCGCGACGATTTCGCCGTGATCCTCCTCGACGTGCAGATGCCCCGCATGGACGGCTACGAGGTCGCCGCCCTGATCCGCAGCCGGCCCCGCACCTCGCGCGTTCCGATCCTGTTCCTGACGGCCTACAACAAGGAGGACATGCACATCTTCCGGGGCTACTCGGCGGGCGCGGTCGACTACGTGTTCAAGCCGATCCAGCCCCTCGTGCTGAAGTCGAAGGTCGACGTCTTCGTCGACCTCTACCGCAAGTCCGAGGAGATCTTCCGCAAGGCCGCGGCCGAGAAGCAGCTCCTGCTCGAGAACCTGCGGGTGCGGGGCGAGAAGCTCGAGGCCGAGCGGGCCCTGCGTCGGCGCGAGGAGCACCAGGCCGCGGTGCTGCGTGGGCTGCCCATCGCCCTCTATACGGCCGAGCTCGGCGATCTCGACCGGGCCCTGCGCTTCACCAACGACAGCATCGCGCGGATCACCGGCTTCTCGCAGGTGGCCTTCGAGGCGCCGGGCCTCTGGCGCTCGCGCCTCAACCCGGAGGATCGCGACCGGGTGGTCGAGGCCCTCAGGGGCCTGCCGGAGACGGGCGCGGCGGCGCTCGAGTACCGCTGGCGCAACGCCGACGGGGCCGAGCGTCACATCCTCGACCAGATCGTGCTCAACCGCGGCGAGGACGGCCGGCCCGGCGAGGCCTTCGGCATGTGGTTCGACGTGACCGAGCGCAAGGAGCTCGAGCTCAGCCTCCTGCACGCCTCGAAGCTCGAGGCGGTCGGCCGGCTGACGGGCGGCATCGCCCACGACTTCAACAACATGCTGAGCATCGTCATCGGCAATCTCGACCTCGTGCAGCGCTCGCTCAGCGGGGACGAGAAGGCCGAGCGGCGGGTGCAGAGCGCGATCGCGGGGGCGGAGCGCTGCGCCGAGCTGACGAGCCGGCTGCTCGCCTTCTCGCGTCGCTCGCCGCTCCAGGCCGCGCCCCTCGACCTCGGCGCGTTCATGCCGGAACTCGTCAAGCTGCTGCAGCGGACGCTGGGCGAGCGCGTCGCGGTCGAGCTCGACCTCGCCGAGGCGCTGCCCCGCATCCGGATCGACCACGCCCAGCTCGAGGCGGCCCTCGTCAACCTCGCCCTCAACGCCCGCGACGCGATGCCGGAGGGCGGCAGCCTGCGGATCGCGGCGGGACCGCATGCGGCCGGCGACCTCGACGACGCGGTGGAGATCCGCGTCGCCGATACCGGCACGGGCATGCCGCCCGAGGTGATGGCCCGCGTCTTCGAGCCCTTCTTCACCACCAAGGGCGCGGGCAAGGGGACCGGCCTCGGGCTCAGCATGGTCTACGGCTTCGTGCAGCAGAGCGGCGGCACCATCGCGCTCGACAGCGCGCCGGGGCAGGGCACCACCATCACGATCGCGCTGCCCGCCTTCCGGGGCGAGGCACCGAGCCGGGGCCGCGGCGTCGAGGACGGCACCGAGGCGGCGATGTGCGGGGACGGCCGCACCGTCCTCGTGGTCGAGGACGACCGCGACGTCCGGCAGGTCGCGACCGCGACGCTCGAATCCCTCGGCTTCCGGGTCCGGGAGGCGACGACCGGCGACGAGGCCCTGCGCATCCTCGACGAGGATTCGGGCGTCGCCTTCGTGTTCAGCGACGTCAACATGCCGGGCGCCACCACGGGCATCGCGCTCGGGCAGACCCTGCGGACCCGCTGGCCGGGAATCGGCATCCTGCTCACCTCGGGCTACGTGAAGGAGGAGCAGGATTTCGGCGGCTTCGACCTGCTGCCGAAGCCCTATCGCGCCTCCGAGCTGATCGACCGGATGCGCGGCCTGCTGCGCGAGAGCGTGATCGCCTGAGCGGGGCCGGGCTCGTCGGGCGGCTCCGGACCGCGACGCCGTCGGCCGGCTTCTCAGAATCGGAGGCGGGCGCCGGTGGCCGCCCGAGGCGCGGGCCCTCGCCGGCCCGCCGCGGCACCCTATCCTCTGACGCGCGCCGGACCGGCCGGCCCGATCGGGGAGCGGAGCGATGAGCGGATTTACGGACGACGAGGCCTTCGGAGCGCGCCGGTCCGCGGCGCACGAGGTCGGCCAGAAGCTCGACGACCTCTCGGTCGAGGATCTGGCCGAGCGCATCGCGCTCCTGCGGCGCGAGATCGAGCGCCTGGAAGAGGCCTGCGCCGCCAAGCAGGCGGCGCGGATGCGGGCCGGGTCGATCTTCAAGGTCTGACGGGGTCGGGGCAGCCGATGCCCGCCTGAGGGCGCCCGCGCGGGCGCCCTCAGGCGGGCGCGGCGGCGAAGATCAGGCGCGTGCCCGTGTAGGCGCGCACCAGCCTGTCCGGCATCTCGGCCTTGGCGATCTCGTAGAAGGGCTCGCCCGAGCAGTGGAGCGGGACGACGAAGTCCGGCCCGATCTCCTTCAGGGCCGCGACCGTCCGGCGGACGTAGTCGGGCGGGTAGGGCGCGAGGTGGAAGCCGCCGATCACCGCGTGCACCTTCTCGACCCCGGACACGGCTTGAGCCTGCCGGATCGCGTTGACGACGCCCCGGTGGCTGCAGGAGGTCAGGATGACGAGGCCGCGCCCCTTCAGGTTGAAGGCGGTGGCGATCTCGTGCCGGAACTGGTCCGGGATCGGGCCCTGGCCCTGCTCGGCCGGCGTGAGCCGGTCCGGATAGCAGCCGGAGCCGTGCGTGACGCCGAGCTTCATCGCGCTCGGCGACAGCAGCGTCTCGAAGCTGCGCTGGCCGATCTGGCCCGAGGTAAATCCGTGGCCCGCCACCAGGGCGGGGCGCTCCGTCGAGGTCACCGCCAGGCTCGCCTCCTCGAGGCCGCCGCGGTCGATCACGCCGAAATCGCCCCTGACCGGGGGCGCCGTCCATTCGCGCGCGCAGAAGCAATCCTCGCCGCCGACATGGAACGGGAGCCCCGGCCTGAGCCGCCCCCGGTTCGCCTGCAGGAAGCCCGCGAGCCCGCCGAAATGGTCGTAATGGCCGTGGCTGAGCACGAGCGCGTCGAGCTCGGAGGGGCGCAGGTCCAGGAGCTTGAGGTTGTTGTTGAGAGCCTCGGGGGTGAAGCCGAAATCGACCAGGATCCGGCGAGTCTCCTCGCCGCGCCGCGAGGTGACGTGCATCGCGAGGCCGAACTCGCTGTCGAGCGTCGGGCCCGGCGGGTGGCCGGGGGAGATGCCCCAGCCGAAATGCTCGATGACGAGCCCCTCCACCTTGCGGCCCGGGGCCACGGCGAACTGATAGCTGTCGGTGACGACGCGCACCGAGACCGCGTCGAGCTCGGGCACCGGGCCGCTGACGGGCTCGGCGAGCGCCGGGCCGGACCGGCTCAGGAGCTCGGCGAGGAGCGCGCCGAGAAGCGCGGCTCCGCCGCCGCGGATCAGGTCCCGCCGCGCCGGGTCGTCGCAGGTGATGCGCGCCCGCGCGGTCGTCGGCAGGCGATACGAGTCCGGGGATGGCGCCGAATCCGGTCTGGTAGCCATGGCAACCTCCTGCCGCTGGTCGGGTTACGAACCGAAAGCAGGGGCGCGGGACAGGACCGTCGTGCGATCCGGCCCTGTCGGGCGTCCGGAGGATGATGGTCTCACGGCGGATCATCCGCGACAAGGCGCGCTCGATCGTGTCCGGGACATGACAAGTCCCGAGCGGGGCCGGCCGCTGTCGGCCCGAGCCGGCGGGCCGCGCTCAGTGCATCAGCACGGCCTCGATGCGCTCCATCGCCCAGTCGACCTCGGCCCGGGTGATCACCAGGGGCGGGGTGATCCGGAGCGTGTGCTCGTGCGTATCCTTGGTGAGCAGGCCCCGCGCCCGCAGGGCGTCGGCCGTTGGCCGCGCCCCGCCGGCATCGGGGTGGAACTCGATCGCGAGCATCAGGCCGCGCCCGCGCACCTCGCGGATGCGGTTGCTGCGCAGCGCCCGCAGGCGCTCCAGGAAATAGGCGCCGAGCGCGGCCGAGTTCTCGATCATACCCTCCTCGACGAGGACCTTCAGGGCCGCGCGCGCCACCGCGCAGGCGAGCGGGTTGCCCCCGAAGGTGCTGCCGTGCTGCCCGGGCCTGAGGGTGCCGAGCACCGCCGTGTTCGAGAGCACCGCCGAGATCGGGTAGAAGCCGCCGCCGAGCGCCTTGCCGACGAGCGTCACGTCGGCCACGATCCCCTCGTGCTCCTCGGCGAGCAGGCGGCCGGTGCGCCCGAGCCCGGTCTGGATCTCGTCGAGGATGAGGGTCAGGCCGTGCCGGCTGCAGATCTCGCGCACCTGCCGCAGATAGCCCTCGGGCGGGATGATGACGCCGGCCTCGCCCTGGATCGGCTCGACCAGGAACGCCACCGTCTCGGAGGTGATCGCGGCCTCGAGCGCCCGCGCATCCCCGAACGGCACGATGCGGAAGCCCGGCAGGAACGGCCCGAAGCCGCCGCGCGCGTCGGGATCGGTCGAGAACGAGACGATGCCGAGCGTCCGGCCGTGGAAGTTGCCCGCGCAGACGATGATCTCGGCCCGGTCTTCCGGCACGCCCTTCACCTCGTAGCCCCACTTGCGCACGGCCTTGATGGCGGTCTCGACGGCCTCCGCGCCGCTGTTCATCGGCAGGACCTTGTGCGAGCCGGTCAGCCCCGCGAGCTCCTCGTAGAACAGGCCGAGCTGGTCGTTGCGGAAGGCCCGCGAGGTGATGGCGAGGCGCCCCGCCTGCTCGGTCAGCGCTGCCAGGATCCGGGGATGGCAATGGCCCTGGTTCACCGCCGAGTAGGCCGACAGGCAGTCGAGGTAGCGCCGCCCGTCCGTGTCGGTGACCCAGACGCCCTCGCCACGCGTCAGCACCACGTCGATCGGCCTGTAATTGTGGGCGCCGAGGCGGCTCTCGATCTCGGCGAAGTCCGGCCGGTCCATCATGGCGGTCTCCCCGCCGCGCCACGAGGAGCGTTCCGGGCGCGGCCGATGTCGCGAGGCATCATAGCAGAGCCGGGCCCGCCGCCGGCAGGGGCGCACCCCCGAATTCCCGCGGATCCGCGGCTCGGGACGCCGGCGCGCCCAAGCTCGACAGGCGGCCGGAACGGTGCGAGACTCCGCCCTCGTCCTGCCGCCCGAGCGGCCGGTCGGATCGCAGGAGGGGGTGCGCGCGATGTCGCCGGAACTACGCGAGTCGCGGGCGGCCCTGGTCCTCCTCGCCGTGGCCGTCCTCTCCGTCCTCGTCTTCGGCGCCGTGACGCTGATCAGCCAGATCGGCTGATCGCTCGCACCCTCGATTCGTCGCTGCCAGACCGGATCTCGAGCCGCCGGCCCGGAATGCCGTCGATGCCGCGCAAGCGATGCCGCGCAAGGCCGCGGGCGGTCGCGCGACCCGGACTCCGCGTCGGGCGGCATGACAGAAAGAGATCAGAAATTTCCGGAAAGGCGCGGTTAACCCTGGTTCTATGATTTCAAAGTGTTCGAAAGTATCAACGGTTGAGCTGGAAACCTCTTGCGGATACCCGCGTATGATGAATTAGATGGAATTCGATCTCTAAGTCTAAAAGTTGCGACTAAACAACATTTGTAATCCTAGATTGCATCGCTGTCTCTCAGCGGGTCTCGTTCGCGGAGGATGACCATGCTCGCAAACGCGATCGACGGGGCGTTCGAGCCGCTCGACCGTCTCAGGGCCGCCCTCGACGCCTCCGGGGTGGTCGGGACCTGGTCCTGGTCGCGCGGACCGGACCGTTGCATCCTCGACCAGGGTGCCGCCCTCATCCTGGCCGGCGACGGCAGCCTCGCCGGGATTCCGATTCCGCTCGAACAGGCCAGGGCCCGGGTCCATCCGGAGGACAAGGACGAGCTGCTCCGGCAGTTCCGGGCGCTCGGACAGGCCGGCGGCCCGCTGGTCGCCGAGTACCGCGCCGTCAGCGCCTCGGGCCGGGTCCGGACGATCCTCGATCGCGGACGGATCTCCCGGGACGCGGCGGGCGGCCACGGCCACGGCATCATCCTGGACGTCACCGAGAGTCCGCGCGGCGAGGCGGGACTCCCGACCTTCCCGGACGCGAGGCGGCCCCTCGACCTGGCCGCCGCCCACGCGATCGCCTGCCGGGGCGAGATCGACCGGCTCGGCCTGTCCGAGCTCCGGCTGATCGTCGACATGCTGCTCCTGCGTCTCGGCCAGGAACTCACCCGGATGCCGTGGAACGGCGAGGGCCTGCACTGAGGCCGGCGGCCTCGCCCTCGGGTGACAAGAGCGGGCTTTCGCGCCAAACTCGACCCCGTCGGCGCACGGGCGGCCAAAAGCCCCGGCGCCGGGAGGGGGCGGGCGACGGAAGCTGCCATGCCGAGATTCTACTTCGACGTCCGGACCCCGTCGGGGGTCGTCTGCTCCGACTACCAGGGACTCGACTGTCCCGACGCCGCCGCGGCCCTCGAGGAGGCCCACCACGGCGCCCGGTTCGTGACGCCGGGAGAATGCGCGCGCAACCCGCTCTTCTCCGGCTACAAGTTCGCCGTCACCGACGAGGCGCACCGGCTCCTGTTCACGGTGCCCTTCACCGAGCTCCAGCTCGCCGACGACGAGCCGGAGCCCCCGGCGGCGCCTGGCCGATCCCCCGCCCGGCGGAAGCGAACTCGCCCCGGCGCTCCGGCGCGGGCGCGGAGCGCCAGAGCCGGCTGACCGCGAGCGCCGCCGCGCCGATATGGATGTCCTGCAGCGGTCCCGGCAGGAACGGGTGCAGCCGGGCGAGATCAGCCCGGCGAACGGCGTCGCCGCCACGGTCGCGAGGCCGATCGCGGATCCGGCGCGCCCATGTGCACAAACGCACGGCGCGCGGGTTCGCACCATTCTAGAAGCATGGCGGTAAGACCAAATCCCGCACGGTGCCCGGCGTGTCACCCGCCGGACCGAAACGGACATTCACGGCCATGACACCACGTCTCTCCGCAGCCGTCCTGGGCCTCGCCGTCGCGCTCGCCCTGCCGGCCCTCCCGGCCTCCGCGCAGGGTAGCAAGGCGCAGGGCCGCCCCTCGCTCGAGGCCACCGCCCAGACCTTCTCGGCCCGGATGAACCGGCTCGACTCCCTGATGGGCGCGACCCCGCGCGCCAGCCTGCTGTCGCGCGAAGCGACCGAGGTTCCGGTGCGCCGCACCCGGATCCGCGACGCCAACGCCGAGCGCTGAGCGCGGGGCCTCCCGACCGGAACGGGAGCCGGCCCCGCTCGGCCGACCTTCTCGCGCCCCGCTTCTGGCCTGACCGCTCCCCGTGGCATGATGCGTGCCCCTGGCCGGCTGCCCCCCCCCCCGCGCGGGGCGCCCCGAGGCACGAGGTCGTCATGAACGCGCAGCGCCCCCTGAACCGCTTCGGTGTCGAGCCCCTCGCGGTGCTCACGCGCCGGCTCGCGGACGTGGCGGGGGGCCGGGCCGAGCCCGATCTCGTGATCGCGGGCGCGCGGGTGCTCTCGGTCTATTCCGAGCGCATCCTGCCCGAGCGCGAGGTCTGGATCGCGGGCGGCCGCATCGCCGCCGTGAAGGCCGCCGGGACCCACCAGGGCGGGGCGGCCCGCTACGACGCGCGCGGCGGCCTGCTCGCCCCCGGCCTCGTCGACCCGCACCTCCACATCGAGAGCAGCATGGTCACGGCCTGCGCCTACGCGGAGGCCGCGCTCCTCAACGGCACCACCACGATCGTCTGCGACAGCCACGAGATCGGCAACGTGCTCGACGCGCAGGGCATTGCCTGGATGCTGGAGGATGCCCGTGCGGCGCCCCTCAACATCTACCTGACGGTGCCGAGCACCGTGCCGGCGACCTCGCCCGCGCTCGAGACCGCGGGCGGCGACCTGACGCCGGACAAGATCGCCGCGCTGTTCGACGCCTGGCCCGAGGCGATCGGGCTCGGCGAGAAGATGGACTTCGTGGCGGTGGCGGACGGGGATCCCCGCGCCCACGCCATCATCCGGGCGGCTCTGGAGCGGGGGCGCCCGGTCTCGGGCCACATCTACGGGCGGGACTTCGTGGCCCCCTACGCGGCGAGCGGCGTCACCGACACGCACGAGGCGGTCGACCGCGACATCGCCGACGACCTCCTGGAGGCGGGCCTCTGGATCTACCTGCGGGGCGGGCCGCCGACGACGCCCTGGCACAGCCTGCCCAAGGCCATCGGCACGATCACGGATTACGGCGCCGCCTGGAAGCGGGCCTGCCTCTGCACCGACGACCGCGACGCCGACGACCTGCTCGAGTTCGGCCTCGACTGGGTGGTGCGGGAGGCGGTCCGGATGGGCATCCCGAAGGCCGCCGCCTGGGCGATGGGCTCGCTCCACCCGGCGACGCGCTACGGCCTCGACGGGGAGGTCGGCGGGTTCGGCGGCGGGCGCCGGGCCGACCTCGTGCTCCTCGACGACGACCTCGTGCCGCGGTCGACCTGGTACGGCGGCGAGCTCGTGGTCGAGGAGCGCCGCGTCACGCCGCGGCTCGAGGCCGCCCTGTCGCGTCCCTACCGCTACCCGGCGCCCGCCACCGCGACCGTGCGCCTGCCGGATCCGCTGCCGGCGCTGGTGCCGCCGCTGCCCGCCGGCCCCTGCACCGTCAACGCCATCCGGACGGTGCTGCCGGGCATCGAGCTCAGCCACGAGCGCGTCGCCCTCGCGCCCGGCCCGGACTGGGCCGCGACGCTCGCCGCGCACGGCCTCTGCCACGTGGCCGTGGTCGAGCGGCACGGGCTCCGGGGAAGCGTCGCGCACGGGCTCCTCAGCGCCTTCGGGCTGAGGCGCGGGGCGGTGGCGAGCAGCGTCGGCCACGATTCGCACAACCTCGTGGTGGCGGGCCTCGACGAGGCCGACATGCGGGTGGCGCTCGCGGCGATCGAGGCGCGGCAGGGCGGCGTCTGCGTGGTCGCGGACGGCCGGGTCGTCGCGATGGTGCCGCTGCCCGTGGCCGGGCTCCTCTCCGACAAGCGCGTCGGGGCGGTGGCGGCCGAGATGCGCACGCTCAAGGCCGCCTGGGCCGAGGCAGGCTGCGGCATCCCCTATATGGGCTTCAACCTGATCCCGCTCTCGGTGATCCCCCAGATCCGCCTCACCGACCGCGGCCTGGTGCTGGTGCCGGAGATGCGCCTCGTGCCACTGTTCGAGCCGGCCTGACACGCGCTGCCCGGTCCGCGCCGAGTTCCTCGCCGAGTCCCTCGCCAAGGTTGTTGCCGAGGTTTTTGTCAGCCCCACGGAGCCTCTTCCGACGATGCGACCGATCCACGCTCTCCTCGCCGCCGGCCTTCTCGCCCTCTCGCCCGCGGGCGCGCGGGCCCACGATCTCTGGCTGACGCCGGCCCCGGGCGGGGTGGCGGTGCATCTCGGCCACGCCCACGAGCCGGCGCTGCCGGCGGCCGACAAGCTCGTGCACCTGAGCGCGCTCACGGTCTCCGGCAGCGCGGCGCTGAGCGCGCGCGCCGAGCCCGGCGCCGGGGTGCTGACGGCCGCGCTCCCCTCCGGCGGCGACGCCCTGGTGTCGGGAGCCTACGACAACGGCTTCTGGGTGCGCCTGCGCGGGGGCGGCGAGCGCAACGCCGACCGGCGCTCGGCGCCGGATGCCGAGAGGAGCCAGTGGTCGATGAAGTTCGCCAAGGCGGTGCTCGGGCCCGATGCCCCCTGGGACCGGGTGCTCGGCCAGACGCTCGAGATCGTGCCCCTCGAGGCCCCGGCGGCGGCCACGGGCGCCATCCGGGTGCGCGTGCTGTTCGAGGGCCGGCCGGTCGCGGGCGCCGAGATCGAGGCCGCGAGCGGCGACACGGCCGAGGAGACCCGCGCCACCACGGATGCCGAGGGCATCGCCCGGGTGCCGCTGGCGCGGGCCGGCCAGCAGATCCTCGCGGTCGACCGCCGGGTCAGGCCCTCCCGCACCCCGGCGCTCGCCGACGCGGACAGCTACAGCGCGACGCTCGCCTTCACGACCGCCGAGCCGCGCACGAACTGAGCGCGCTTTTCGAGGCGCGACAATCCGCTTGGCCCCGTGCGGGAGAGGAAGCCGCCCCTCACGCCAGGCCGCCCGCCTCCTCGACGAAGCGGGCGACCGTGTCGGCGCCGCGTCCCTCGCGCAGGGACGCGAAGACGTAGGGCCGCGGCCCACGCATGCGGCGCGTATCCGCCTCCATGACGGAGAGGTCGGCGCCGACGAGCGGCGCGAGGTCGGTCTTGTTGACGATGAGGAGGTCCGAGCGGGTGATGCCGGGGCCGCCCTTGCGGGGGATCTTCTCGCCGCCCGCCACGTCGATCACGTAGAGGGTGATGTCGGCAAGCTCCGGCGAGAACGTCGCCGCGAGGTTGTCGCCGCCCGACTCGATCAGCACGAGGTCGAGCCCCGGGAACCTGCGACGCATCTCGGCGACCGCCGCGAGGTTGATCGAGGCGTCCTCGCGGATCGCCGTGTGCGGGCAGCCCCCCGTCTCGACGCCCAGGATGCGCTCCTCGGGCAGCGCGCCGGCCACGGTCAGGATGCGGGCATCCTCCTTGGTGTAGATGTCGTTGGTGATGGCGCAGATCTCGTAGCGGTCGCGGAACCGCCGGCAGAGCTGCTCCATCAGCGCCGTCTTGCCGGAGCCGACCGGGCCGCCGATGCCGACGCGCAAGGGACCATTGAGTGAGGGCATGGGTATCTCACGAGCGGAAGATGCGGGAATACTGGGTCTCGTGCCGGATGCTGCCGAGGTCGAGCCGCGGCGTCGCCGAGCCGAGGGCGTCGAGGTCGGCCCGCTCCGCGGCGCCGGCCAGCGCCGCGACCCGGGGGGCGAGCGCCGCGATCACCCCCATGCCGGCGCTCTGGCCGACCGGCGCGAGGCGGAGCGCGGCCGAGACGAGGTTCTGCACGAAGGCGAGGCCGTAGGCCGCCACGAGCCGCGCCCGGTCCATGCCGTGGGCGCCCGCCGCCGCGCCGAGCGCGACCGGGTAGGCCGCGGCGCCGGGCAAGGCGCCGGCCATCTCCGTCAGCGCCCGGCAGGGCCAGGCGGCGAGCGTCGCGTCGAGGAAGCTGCGGCCCTGCTGGCTCGTCTCGAGATGCAGCTCGCGCGAGGGCGCGAGGGCGAGGGCGAGGTCGTTGACCCGGGCGAGCGCCGCCCCGTCCCCCGCGGCGGCGGCCCGGTGGGCCTGCGCGGCCAGGATCATGTCGTTGCGCGCAGCACCCCGCTCCACGAGGTCGCCGAGCCAGGATTCGAGGCTTCCCGCGTCCCGGACGTCGCCCGTCTCCACGGCCCATTCGAGACCGTGCGAGTAGGCGTAGGCCCCGACCGGGTAGGTCGGCGACAGCCACGCCATCAGGCGCAGGTCCTCAATCGTGGGCATGCGGATGGCCGTGGCGGTGGCCGTGATCGTGCTCATGATGCTCATGATCATGATGCGCGTGATCGTGTCCGTGGCCGCCCGCGTAGGCGCCGCCCTCGGGCCGGAAGGGGCGCTCGACGGGCTCGGCCGTACCGCCCAGGCCCCGCACCATCTCGGCGAGCACGTGGTCGTCGCCGATATAGACCGCCTCCTCGGCGATCTCGGCCGGGATGTGGCGGTTGCCGATGTGCCAGATCAGCCGCTTGAGGGCGAGGGCGCTGCCGGCCCGGATCTCCAGGAGCCGCTCCGGCGCGGCCTCGACCCAGACGAGGCGCCCGTCCTCGAGCACCAGCGCGTCGCCGTCGTCGAGCACGGTCGGCTCGGCGAGGTCGAGCAGGAAGGGCAGGCCGCCGACGCCGCGCATGGCCACGCGGCGCCGGTGCCGGTCGCCGTGGTCGAGCACGATCCGGTCGACGATCTCGCCAGAGCGCAGGGCATCGCGGCGCAGGACGCGTGTGGCACGGATCATGACGTCAGGACTGGTCCAGGAGATCGGGCTCCTTGGGAAGGAAGCCGTCGTCCAGTGCCTGAAGGAGCGTGAAGGGCGGCTGCTGCGGAAAGAGCGTGAAGTCGATCCCCGTCTCCCGCGACGCGAGCAGACGACTGGACAGGTACGCTGCCTCGAACACCTCCGCCGGGTAGCGCTTCAGGCTCGGGCTTGCCCGCAGAACGCGCGCGATCCGGCTGCGTTGTTCGAAGATCGTCGCAGTCCAGGAGTTGTTGCGGGCGCCGGGCTGGTACTTCCACTTGAGAAGGTGGCCAAGAAGAATGTCCAGCCGGTTCTCGATCTCGCGTTTCTCGCTTCCTCCCACGCCCGCCACCTCGTCGATCAGGTTCGTGAGGTCGAGTTCCTCGAAGCGACCGGCACGCAGCAGCTCGGCCTGCGCCTGGGTCCAGGCGTAGAAATCCGTCCCATAGAGATCGGCCGCCGGCGGCGGCTTCAACGCGGCCTTGGGCATCGCGGGCCTCCCGTCATGCTGGCCATCCTAGCTCAAAACAGGAAGTAGCGCTGCGCCATCGGCAGCACGTCGGCCGGCTCGCAGACGAGGAGCTCGCCGTCGGCGCGCACGTCGTAGGTCTCGGGATCGACCTCGATCACGGGCGTGGCGTCGTTGAGCACCATGCTCTTCTTCGAGATGCCGCCGCGCACGTTCTCGACCGCGACGAGTTCCTTGGCGACGCCGAGGCGCTTGCCGAGCCCGTCCTCGAGGGCGGCCCGCGACACGAAGGTGAGGGCGGTGGCGTAGGGCGCCCGGCCGCAGGCGCCGAACATCGGGCGGTAATGCACGGGCTGGGGCGTCGGGATCGAGGCGTTCGGGTCGCCCATCGGCGCCACCGCGATCATGCCGCCCTTGAGCACGAGGTCAGGCTTCACCCCGAAGAAGGCCGGCGACCACAGCACGAGGTCGGCGAGCTTGCCGGGCTCGACCGAGCCGATATGCCGCGAGACCCCGTGGGCGATCGCCGGGTTGATCGTGTACTTGGCGATGTAGCGGCGCGCCCGCAGGTTGTCGTTGCCGGACGCGTCGCCCGGCAGGGCGCCGCGCTGGCGCTTCATCTTGTCCGCCGTCTGCCAGGTGCGGATCGCGACCTCGCCGACCCGGCCCATCGCCTGGCTGTCCGAGGACATCATCGAGAGCGCGCCGAGATCGTGCAGGATGTCCTCGGCGGCGATGGTCTCCCGGCGGATGCGGCTCTCCGCGAAGGCGAGGTCCTCCGGAATCGACGGGTCGAGGTGGTGGCACACCATCAGCATGTCGAGATGCTCGTCGATGGTGTTGCGGGTGAAGGGCCGCGTCGGGTTGGTGGAGGAGGGCAGGACGTGGGCCAGGCCCGCCACCGTGATGATGTCGGGCGCGTGGCCCCCGCCCGCGCCCTCCGTGTGGAAGGCGTGGATGGTGCGGCCCCGGAATGCCGCGATCGTGTCCTCGACGAAGCCCGACTCGTTCAGCGTGTCGGTGTGGATCATCACCTGCACGTCGTGGGCGTCGGCGACGGTGAGGCAGGTGTCGATGGCGGCGGGCGTCGTGCCCCAATCCTCGTGCAGCTTGAGGGCGCAGGCGCCGGCCCGGATCATCTCCTCGAGCGCCTCGGGCCGCGCCGCGTTGCCCTTGCCGGCGAAGGCGAGGTTCATCGGGAAGGCGTCGGCCGCCTCGATCATCCGGGCGATGTGCCAGGGGCCGGGCGTGCAGGTGGTGGCGAAGGTGCCGTGCGCCGGGCCGGTGCCGCCGCCGAGCATGGTGGTGATCCCTGAGCAGAGCGCCTCCTCGATCTGCTGCGGGCAGATGAAGTGGATGTGGCTGTCGAAGCCGCCGGCGGTGAGGATCTTGCCCTCGCCGGCGATCACCTCGGTGCCGGGGCCGATCACGATGTCGACGCCCGGCTGCGTGTCCGGGTTGCCGGCCTTGCCGAGCCGCGCGATGCGGCCGCGCACGATGCCGACGTCGCACTTCACCACGCCCCAATGATCGAGGACGACGGCGTTCGTGATCACGGTGTCGACGGCGCCCGCGCCGTTCGGCACCTGCGACTGCCCCATCCCGTCGCGGATGACCTTGCCGCCGCCGAACTTCACCTCCTCGCCGTAGGTGGTGAGGTCGCGCTCCACCTCGATCCAGAGGCTGGTATCGGCGAGCCGGATCCGGTCGCCCGTCGTCGGGCCGAACATGTGCGCGTAGGCCGCGCGGGGCAGGGTGGCGGGAACGGGGGCGTTCGACATGGCCCTAGAGCTTTCCCATCACGTCGCCGCGGAACCCGTAGACGGTGCGTGCGCCCCGGAGCGGCACCAGCGCGACCTCGCGCGTCGCGCCGGGCTCGAAGCGCACCGCGGTGCCGGGCGCGATGTCGAGGCGCTGGCCGCGGGCCTTCTCGCGCTCGAAGACGAGGCCCGGATTGGCCTCGTAGAAATGGTAGTGCGAGCCGACCTGGACCGGCCGGTCGCCGGTATTGGCCACCGCGATCACGGTGCGGGGCTGGCCGGCGTTGAAGACGATCTCGCCGGGCAGCGTCTCGACCGTCCCGGGCACGTCGGCCGAGGGCGCCCCCCGGATCGGGTGGTGCACCGTGACGAGCTTGGTGCCGTCGGGAAAGGTCGCCTCGACCTGGATGTCGTGGATCATCTCGGGGATGCCCGGCATCACCTGCGAGGCGTCGAGCACCTCGGCGCCCGCCTCCATCAGCTCCGCGACGCTCAGCCCGTCGCGGGCGCCCTCCACCACGAAGTCCGTGATGAGCGCCACGGCCTCGGGGTGATTCAGCCTCACCCCGCGCGCCAGCCGGTTGCGGGCGACCTGCGCCGCCATGGCGACGAGGAGCTTGTCCTTCTCGCGGGGGGTGAGGAGCATCGGGGCCTTCCTGCAGAGCTCGGGCCCCGGAGCAAGGATCATGCTGGCGCGAAGGTCAACCGCGCCGATCACGCCTGCCAGACCCGCGGCAGCGCCTCGCCCCGGTAGCCCGCGAGGAAGCGCGCCGCGAGGCGGCGGAGCGCGTCGGCGTCCCGCGCCAGCATCCTGACGGCGAGGTGCCCGTTCCAGGCGCTGGCGCCCGCCTCGACGGCGCCGGCCGCATCGAGCAGGGCGCGGGCCTCCTCGAGGCGGCCCTCCGCCCCCGGCGAGAGGTCGATGAGGGTGGCGAGCGCCCGGGCGCCGCCGCCGATCGCCGGGCGGGCGAGAAGGGCGGCGACGGGCCCGTCGAGGCTCAGGGCATCGGCGTAGACGAGGCGGCCGGCCCGGGCGATGCGCCAGACGTCGGACACGTGCCCCTCCTCGACGCGCTCGCCGCGGGCCGCGCGGCCGAAGACCAGGATCTCGCAGACGATGAGCCCCGCATCCGGCGCGAGGTCGGCCTCGAAGCGGCGGGCGAGGCGGGCCCGGTCGTACAGGATCGTCTCCTGCGGCAGCCAGGCGAGGCGGGCGCCGGGGCCGAGGTCGAGGCGGCTCCCGATCGTGCTCACCGGCCCGTCCGAGCGGCAGACCTTCTCGGCGGCCGCGGTGGTGAGGACGAGGCCGGCGCCGGCCCCGAGCTCCACCGAGACGGCGAAGCGGTCGCCGCAGGCGATGCCGCCCGCGGTGTTGACGAGGACGGCCTCGGGAGTGCCGCCCTGGAACCGGGGAAAGCGCAGGCGCGACGGGCCGGATTCGGCGAGGCCGGCGATGCGCGTCGTCCCGCCCTCCGCCACCATCCTGAGCCGCACGCGCCCGTGCGAGCGCTGACGCGCGGTCGCGTCGCGGGCGGGTGGGGCTGAGAGGGCGGATCGCGCGTCGATGGGGGGCGGGTCCTGCGAGGTGCTGCCTTCATCGGCCCCGCGGCGCCGCGGGGCAAGGGCCGGCCGTCCTCAGGTGGCGAGGTCGCGCGGCACCGCCTCGATGACGGGGGTCGGCCGGTCGAGGATGCGCCGGCCGAACAGGCTCGCCACCAGTTCCACGAGGACGCGGGCGCTGCGCCCGCGCTCGTCGAGGAAGGGGTTGAGCTCGACCACGTCGAGGGAGCCGACGAGGCCGGAATCGTGCAGCATCTCCATGATCAGGTGGGCTTCCCGGAAGGTGGCGCCGCCCGGCACCGTGGTGCCGACGCCGGGCGCGATGCCGGGGTCGAGGAAGTCGATGTCGAGGCTCACGTGGAGATGGCCGTCCGCGGCCTCGACCCGCTCCAGGATACGCCGGAGCGGGGCCACCACGCCGAACTCGTCGATGGCGCGCATGTCGGTGACCGCGACGCGCCGCGCCGCCACCAGGGCGCGCTCGCCCGCATCGATCGAGCGCAGGCCGAACAGGTGCAGCCGGGTCGGATCGAGCAGGGGGCGCGGCCCATCCGCGAACAGCCCGTCGAAGCCGGGCTCGCCGCAGAGCGCGGCGAGCGGCATGCCGTGCAGGTTGCCCGAGGGCGAGGTCTCGGGCGTGTTGAAATCCGCGTGCGCGTCGAGCCAGAGCACGAAGAGGGGCTGCGCGCCGCGCGCGCAGTGGCGCAGCGCCCCGTCGACCGAGCCGAGGGACAGGCTGTGGTCGCCCCCCGTCACCACCGGCAGGGCGCCGCCCGCGAGGCTCGCCTCGACGCGGGCCGACAGCACCCGCGTCCAGGCCGCCACGGCGGGCAGGCCGCGGGCCTCGGGCGGGCAGTCCGGCGCCACGTCGCCGAGATCCGTCACGGCATGACCGAGATCGGCCAGGATGCGGACGAGCCCCGCGGTGCGCAGGGCGGCCGGGCCCATCAGGGCGCCGGGCTCACTGGTGCCGACCTCGATCGGCGCGCCGATGATCTCGATCGCGGCCGCTTCGTGCATGGGCCGATGCCTCATGGGTCGACGCCTCCTGGGCCAACACCTCCTGGGCCGATGCCGCTTGCCGGGCCCGATCCGCGGCCCGTCCGGCCCGGCGCGGATGCCCCCGACATGCAGAAGGGCCATCCGCGCGGACGGCCCTTCGGGTCGGCTGATCGTATCGCTCGCGGGGTCCGCGTGCGCGGGAGCCCCCGGATGCCGCTGGCGCCTAGACGCCGACGCCCCCACCGGGCCGCTGACGGGTCGTCGTGATCCTGGGCACCATCACCATCACTCCTTCTTCGGCCCATATGGGCGCGGCTAGCGACGCGGCAAGGGGACGATAGGGACCGAGCGGCGAGCAGACCATCGAAATGTCAACACCGCGTTTATCAGTCCACTAGCAGTTTTCAAGGGCGGTTACCGCGCCGTCCGGCGCCGGGGCGGGCGGCGATGCGGGCGCTTTGGGCGCCCACCAGAAGGCCACGCCGTTATGCGGCAGAAGCGGGCGCTCGATGCGCGCCGTGAGCATCGTGTCCGACCGGTAGAGGATCTCGATCGGGTCGGGATGGATCGCGTCGATGTCCACCTCGAGCGTGTCGGGGAACGTGATGCTGATGAGCAGCCCGTCGCAGACATAGACGCTGCGCCACATCTCGCCGTCGGCGACGAGCTTGTCCCGCGCGTAATCGCGCATCTTGACGATCTTCGAATCGTCCTTGCCGATCTCCACGTCGAATTCGTAGAGGTTGTAGATCTCGTCGCTCTTGCCGACCGGCTCGCGGGCCTTCATGCCCGATTGCGGGATCGCCGTCCCGTCGACCGAGACCTCGATGTCGGGCCTCGAATCCCCGAGGCTTTCGTGGTTCTGGCCCTGCGGACGCTCGACGAAGAAGCGCGCCGGGAAGACCACCTTGTCGCCCGTCAGGTTGACGACCTCCATGCAGGTCTCCTGCCGGATCGTCACCACGTCGATGCCCCCGATCTGCCGCGGCGCGGCCGGATAGGACAACCTGTAGAAGACGTGCGTGTCCTTGCGGAAGAACTTCTCCTTCATGACCTTCTGCACGAGGAGCTTCCAGACCTCGCCCGGGAACTCGACGCCGAGGATCGTCGAGAACAGGTGCTCGTGCGTCTCCGAGAGGAACTTCTTGATCTCCTGGTTCTGCTCCCGGCGCTGGCGCTGCTCGATCGTGATGATGACGATGAACGCGACCAGAAACGCGATGCCGATGTCGCGCACGGCGTGGTGCCAGAGCGAGTGCTCGTCGATCTGGTGGGAGCCGAGCACGAAGGCGACGCCCATCACGAGCACGATCAAGTAGAGGGCGAAGGCCCTGATCAGGTGCATGTAGGGGGCCGGGTCCTCGAGCAGGCGCTTGATCGGGTTCATGGCTCCGGTCCCGGGCAGGCCGCCCGGGGTTCCGCGCGGCCCGCCGGAGAATAGGCGCGCGAGCGATGCGATGAAGGCGTCTCTTCAGTCGCGGCGCGCTGTTCATCGCGGATGTTGCCGCAAAGTCATACATCGAGGATTGATCTACTGCACAAAATCAATTCTCGATTGAACAGGCAGGCCGATAGCCGTCCGGAAGGATGCCGCCGAGGGGACCCTGAGACCGCATGACGATCAGCCTCGACGCCCTCAACGCGGCCCCGGCCGCCGAATTTACCGCGCATCTCGGCGCCGTCTTCGAGCACGCGCCCTGGGTCGCGGAGGCGGCGGCCGCGCGGCGCCCCTTCGCCACGGTGGAGGCCCTGTTCTCCGCCCTGCGCGAGGCCGTCGCGGCGGCGCCCGAGGCGCGCCGCCTCGCCCTCCTGACCGGGCATCCGGAGCTCGCGGGGCGCGCGGCTCGGGCCGGCCGGATCGCGCAAGCCTCGATCGCCGAGCAGGCCGCGGCCGGGCTCGACCGCCTGTCGGAGGCCGAGTTCGCCCGCTTCGAGGCCCTCAACGCGGCCTATCGGGAGCGCTTCGGCCTGCCCTTCATCCTCTGCGTCAGGCGCCACGGCCGCGCCTCGCTCCTGCGCCGGTTCGAGGCGCGCCTCGCCTCGGACCCCGAGACCGAGCGGCGCAGTGCGGAGGCCGAGGTCCTGCGCATCGCCGCGCTCCGCCTCGACGCGCTGGTGACGGGGGCCGGCGCCCTGAGGGTCGCCGGGCGCCTCTCCACCCATGTCCTCGACACGGTGCGGGGCGGCCCGGCCATGGGCGTGGCCGTGGAACTCGCCGAGCTCGTCTCGGCGACCGAATCCGTCGTGGTGGCGCGCGCCGAGACCAATGCGGACGGGCGCACCGACGCGCCCCTGATCGCGGGCCGCCCGGTGCCGGTCGCGACCTACGAGCTGCGCTTCGGCCTCGGCGACCATTACCGGCGCGCCGGCCTCGACCTGCCCGACCCGCCCTTCCTCGACCTCGTCACCCTGCGCTTCGGCGTGGCCGAGCCGGAGGGTCATTACCACGTGCCGCTGGTGGCGAGCCCCTGGAGCTATCAGACCTACCGGGGCAGCTGACCGGGCCGCCGGCCGGCCCGTGACCAGCCCGCGTGCAGGCATTGCCTGTTTTCTGGCCATGCCTGCCCTGATTCAACCGCTTCCGGCCCCGGCACAACCGCAGATCCGGGGATTTGCGGTCCGAATCCGGACGCAGCCGCGGCGTCCGCCTATTTCTTAGCCTCCGGACCGCCCGGCGGCGGATCTTGGCACATCGCTTGCCATGCCGGCCTGCACCCGAAAAGGGCAGGGGAACGGCATGAGCAAGACGATGCATCTCACGCGCAGGGCCACGGTGCGGGGCTGGGCTTCGGCCGCCGCGCTCGCGGGCGGGATCGCCCTCGGAATCCTCACCTCCGGCGCGGCCGCCGCGCAGGAGACCATCAAGGTCGGCATCCTGCACTCGCTGTCCGGCACGATGGCGATCTCGGAGACCACCCTCAAGGACGCGATGCTGATGCTCATCGCGGAGCAGAACCGGAAGGGCGGGGTGCTGGGCAGGAAGCTCGAGGCCGTGGTGGTGGATCCCGCCTCGAACTGGCCGCTCTTCGCCGAGAAGGCGCGCGAGCTGATCGCCAAGGACAAGGTCTCGGCGGTGTTCGGCTGCTGGACCAGCGTCTCGCGGAAATCCGTGCTGCCGGTCTTCAAGGAGCTCGACTCGATCCTGTTCTACCCCGTCCAGTACGAGGGCGAGGAGAGCGAGCGCAACGTCTTCTACACCGGTGCCGCCCCGAACCAGCAGGCCATCCCCGCCGTCGACTACCTGATGAAGGAGGAGGGGGTGCAGCGCTGGGTGCTGGAAGGCACGGACTACGTCTACCCGCGCACCACCAACAAAATCCTCGAAGCCTATCTCAAGGCGAAGGGCGTCGCGCCCGAGGACATCTCGATCAACTACACGCCCTTCGGCCAGTCCGACTGGCAGACGCGGGTGGCCGCCATCAAGGCGTTCGGCTCGGCCGGCAAGAAGACGGCCGTCGTCTCGACCGTCAACGGCGACGCCAACGTGCCGTTCTACAAGGAGCTCGCCAACCAGGGCATCAAGGCCACCGACATCCCGGTCGTCGCCTTCTCGGTGGGCGAGGAGGAACTCGCTGGCATCGACACCAAGCCGCTGGTCGGCCACCTCGCCGCCTGGAACTACTTCCAGTCGATCGACACGCCCGACAACAAGGCCTTCATCGAGCAGTGGCGCGCCTTCACCAGGAACGGCAAGCGCGTCACCAACGACCCGATGGAGGCCCATTACATCGGCTTCAACATGTGGGTGAAGGCGGTCGAGAAGGCCGGCACCACCGATCCCGACAAGGTGATCGCGGCGCTGCCCGGCACCGAGCAGAAGAACCTCACCGGCGGCACGGCGAAGATGCTGCCGAACCACCACGTCACGAAGCCGGTCTTCATCGGCGAGATCAAGGACGACGGCCAGTTCGACGTGGTCTGGAAGACCGAGGGGCTGATCCCCGGCGAGGCGTGGTCGAAGCAGCTCGAGGGCTCGCGCGACCTCGAAGCCGACTGGGTGACGCTCAATTGTGGCAACTACAACACCAAGACCAAGAAGTGCGGCGGCGCGTGAGGCGGCCGGACTGAGCGCGGGCCGCCTCTCCCGTTCGGGAGAGGTCGAGTCCGCACCAGCGGACCGGGTGAGGGAGACGGCATCTCCGGATCAAGCGCCTCCCTCACCCCAGCCCTCTCCCGCACGGAAGAGGGGGCTTCGAGCCGCACCGATGACTGGCCTCGAAGGCAGGGCCACCCCGCAGAGGCACCCCGATGATCCGCCTTCTCGCCCTCCTCCTGTGCCTGGCGCTCGCCGGTCCTGCCCTCGCCCAGGCGCCGGCCGACGCGGCCTATGCGAGGCTCGCGAGCGAGGGCTACGCCGACATCGAGGCCGGCATCGCGGGGCTCGCGGTCAGCGGCGACCCGCGCGCGGGCGCCGTGATCGCCGCGCTCTCCGACGGGCGCCTCCTCTACCGGCCCGCCGACAGGGCGCTGTTCATCCGGGAGGGCGGCGGCACGGTCGAGGCCCGCACCGGCGCGCCGGCGAGCGCCGAGGGCTTGCGGCCGGTGCGCGCGAACAACAAGGTCCGCCGCGCCATCGAGGCCGCGATGGGCGGCCTCAACCTGACGAGCTCCGACGCGGGCAAGCGCCGCGAGGCGGCGGATGCCGTGTTCAAGGCCCGCGACGCGGCCGCCCTGCCGGCCCTCGACGCCGCGCTGGCGAAGGAAGCGGATGCCGGCGTGAAGCGGGCGCTCGGCGAGGCCCGGGCCGCCGTGATCCTGGCCCGGCCCGGCACGGCCGAGCCGGAGCGGCTCGCGGCGATTCCCGCCATCGCGGCCCGCGGCGACGGCGACGCGCTGGGGCTGCTGCGGGGGCTGTCGGCCGACCCGAGCGAGGCCGTGAGGGTGGCGGCCGCCCGCGGCATCTCGGGCATCGAGACGCGGCTCGCGGTGATCGGGGCGGCGCAGAACGTCTGGTACGGGATCTCGCTCGGCTCCGTGCTGCTCCTCGCCGCGATCGGGCTCGCCATCACCTTCGGAGTGATGGGCATCATCAACATGGCGCACGGCGAGATGGTGATGCTCGGCGCCTACACGACCTACCTCGTGCAGGGCGCGATCCGGACGCACGCGCCAAGCCTCTCCGAGTGGTCGCTCGCCCTCAGCATCCCGGCGGCCTTCCTGGTGGCGGGCGCGGTCGGGGTCGCGATCGAGCGGGGCGTGATCCGCTTCCTCTACGGGCGCCCGCTCGAGACGCTGCTCGCCACCTTCGGCATCAGCCTCGTGCTGCAGCAGGGGGTCCGCTCGATCTTCGGGCCGACGAACCGCGAGGTGAGCTCGCCCGGCTTCATGACCGGCGCCTTCGACCTCTACGGCCTCTCGGTCACCTGGGGCCGGCTCTGGATCGTGGCCTTCGCGCTCGTCGTGTTCCTGGGCCTGCTCTTCGTGCTGCGCAGGACCGCGTTCGGGCTGAAGACGCGCGCCGTGACCCAGAACCGCCGCATGGCCGCCGCCATGGGCATCCGCACGCCCCTCGTCGACGCGCTCACCTTCGGGCTGGGCTCCGGGATCGCGGGCATCGCGGGCGTGGCGCTCTCGCAGATCGACAACGTCTCGCCGAATCTCGGCCAGGGCTACATCATCGACTCGTTCCTCGTCGTGGTGTTCGGCGGCGTCGGCAACCTCTGGGGCACGCTGGTGGCGGCGCTGACGCTGGGCGTCGCCAACAAGCTCGCCGAGCCGTATCTCGGCGCGGTGCTCGCCAAGATCGGGCTCCTGGTCTTCATCATCCTGTTCATCCAGAAGCGCCCGCGCGGCCTGTTCGCGCTCAAGGGCCGGGCGGTGGAGGCGTGAGCACGATCGGCTTCTCTCCCACCCATCATCCTCATCCTGAGGCGGCGGCGCGGAGCGGCGCCCTCGAAGGAGCCCTCCGGCCGGCCTCGCGATCCCTGGAGCCCTCCTTCGAGGCCCGCTGCCGCGGGCACCTCAGGATGAGGGCCTGGACGGGAAATCGCGTCCCGAAGCGCGCGGGCGCCCGCGAGAGACACGCAACATGACCCCCCGCACCCTGATCGATCTCAAGGGCTGGATCTTCCTCGGCGTGCTCGCGGCGGTCTGCCTGCTGGTGCCGCTCCTGAATCTCGGCCTGCCCGAGGGTTCGGGGCTGCACCTGCCGACCTACCTCGTCTCGCTGTTCGGCAAGTACCTCGCCTTCGCGCTGCTCGCCCTCTCGCTCGACCTCGTCTGGGGCTATTGCGGCATCCTGTCCCTCGGCCACGGCGCCTTCTTCGGGCTCGGCGGCTACGCGATGGGCATGTACCTGATGCGCCAGATCGGGCCGCGCGGCGTCTACGGGCACCCGGTCCTTCCCGACTTCATGGTGTTCCTGAACTACAAGGAACTGCCCTGGTACTGGCTCGGCTTCGACCGGTTTCCCGTCGCGGCCCTGATGGTGCTGCTCGCGCCGGGGGTGCTCGCCTTCGTGTTCGGCTGGCTCGCCTTCCGCTCGCGGGTGACGGGCGTCTACCTGTCGATCATCACGCAGGCCATGACCTTCGCGCTGATGCTCGCCTTCTTCCGCAACGACATGGGGCTCGGCGGCAACAACGGGCTGACCGACTTCAAGGACATCCTCGGCTTCCCCGTGCAGGCGCAAGGGGTGCGCGTCGCGCTCTTCCTGGCGACCGCGCTCGCGCTCGCGCTCGGCTACCTGATCGCCCGCTTCATGACCGTGTCGGCCTACGGCAAGGTCCTGATCGCGGTGCGGGACGCCGAGCCCCGCACCCGCTTCCTCGGCTACCGCCCCGAGGCCTACAAGACGCTCGCCTTCGTGGTCTCGGCCATGATGGCGGGAGTGGCCGGCGCCCTCTACGTGCCGCAGGTCGGCATCATCAACCCCTCCGAGTTCGCGCCGGCCAACTCCATCGAGGCCGTGATCTGGGTCGCGGTCGGGGGGCGCGGCACGCTCGTCGGGGCGGCGCTCGGGGCGGTGCTCGTCAACTACGCCAAGACCCTGCTGACCGGCGCGCTGCCGGACGCCTGGCTGTTCGCGCTCGGCGCCCTGTTCGTGCTCGTCACCCTGTTCCTGCCCAAGGGCATCGTCGGCACCGCGGTCGAGCGCTTCGGCAGCCGGCGCGCGGCCGCCAAGCTGCCGCCCGAGCCCGAGATCGCCCCGCGTCTCGCCGAGGAAGGGCAGGGCCGATGAGCGAGGCCGACCTCCTGATCCCCGAGACCACCATCGCCGGGGCAGGCCCCGCCGCCGAGCGCCGGCTCACCCGGACGCTCCTCTATCTCGACGACGTCCAGGTCACCTTCGACGGCTACCGGGCGCTGCGCGGCCTCTCGCTGACGCTCGCGCGGGGCGAGATGCGGGCGATCATCGGCCCGAACGGGGCCGGCAAGACCACCATGATGGACGTGATCACGGGCAAGACCCGGCCGGACGTGGGCGCGGCCATGTTCGACGGCGTGCACGACCTTACCCGCCTCGACGAGCCGGCCATCGCCGATCTCGGCATCGGCCGGAAGTTCCAGAAGCCCACCGTGTTCGAGAGCCACACGGTGGCCGATAACATCGTGCTGGCGCTGAAGGGCCCGCGCGCGGCGATGGCCTCGCTGTTCGGCTGGCGCAACCGGGTCGAGGCGGCCCGCGTCGAGGAGCTGCTCGCCACGGTCGGGCTCCTCGCCCACCGCGAGCGGCCGGCAGCCGACCTCTCGCACGGGCAGAAACAGTGGCTGGAGATCGGCATGCTGCTCGCGCAGGATCCGAAGCTGCTGCTCGTCGACGAGCCGGTGGCCGGCATGACGGATGCCGAGACCGAGGCCACCGCGACGCTGCTGCGCCGGATCGCCCGCGACCACGCCGTGATGGTGGTGGAGCACGACATGCACTTCGTGCGCGCGCTTCAGTGCCGGGTCACCTGCCTGCACGAGGGCGCGGTGCTGGCGGAGGGCTCGATCGACGCCGTCTCGGCCGATCCCCGCGTCGTCGAAGTCTATCTGGGGCGCTGAGCATGCTGAATGTCGAGGGCATCGACCTTCATTACGGGGCCGCGACGGCGCTGCGCGGCGTCTCGCTCGCCGCCGAGACGGGCCGGGTCACCTGCGTGCTCGGCCGCAACGGCGTCGGCAAGACCTCGCTGATGCGCGCCATCGTCGGACAGCAGCCGATCTCGAAGGGCGCGATCCGGCTCGGCGGCGAGGACATCGCGGGGCTCGCCCCCTACGACCGGGCGCGGCGCGGCGTCGCCTTCGTGCCGCAGGGCCGCGAGATTTTTCCTCTGCTCACCGTGAAGGAGAACCTGGAGACCGGTTTCGCGCCCCTGAAGCGCGCCGAACGCCACGTCCCTCCCGAGATCTACGACCTGTTCCCGGTCCTCAAGGACATGCTGCACCGGCGCGGCGGTGATCTCTCGGGCGGCCAGCAGCAGCAGCTCGCGATCGGCCGGGCGCTGGTGACGCGCCCGCGCCTGCTCGTCCTCGACGAGCCGACCGAGGGCATCCAGCCCTCGATCATCAAGGATATCGGCCGGGCCATCGCCTACCTGCGCGCGAAGGGCGAGATGGCGATCGTGCTGGTGGAGCAGTATTTCGAGTGGGCCCGCGACCTCTGCGACGCCTACGCGGTGATGGACCGCGGCCGGGTCGTCCAGGCCGGCCCCCGCTCCGCCATGGTCGAGGCGGACGTGCGCAAGTGGCTCTCGGTGTGAGGGCCTGCCTGCACGGGGCGGAGGCGGGGCGTCACCGCCGCCCCCGCCGCGGCGCCGAGCGCCAGCAGCGCCGCGCCCCCGAGCACGGCGAGGCCCGCCGTGCTGAGGATGCGGGCCGAGGGCACGCCGTGCCGCGCGCGCCAGCCGCCGCTGGTGCGCGGGCGGTCGGGTAGGGGCTGGCGGATCGCCCCGTAGGTCTGGCGGGCGGGCCGCGCCCGGTCGAGCATCCGGTGGATGGCGAGGCCCGCGAGGTGCTCCGTCGGCCCCGGCGCCAGCGCGTAGGCCGCCTGCGCGGCCCGGGCCGGCCAGCCCACCGCGATCTCGTCGCGGGGGCGGCGCGCCACGCGCACGAAGGTCTCGGCCACGTCCTCGGGGGCGTAGACGAGCGGGCCGGTGTCGATTCGCCGGCCCGAGACGTTGGCGCCGTGCTCAAGTCCCGGCGTGTCGACCATGGCGGGGAAGACCGCGCAGACATGGATATGCGGGTGGCGCCGCAGCTCCTGCCGCAGGCTCGCGGTGAAGCCGCGCAGGCCGAACTTGCTCGCCGTGTAGGCGGCCGCGAAGGGCGCGGGCGCCCAGCCGCCGAGCGAGATGTTGGTGATCAGCGTGCCGTGCCCCTGCGCGAGGAAGCGCGGCAGGACCGCGTAGGCGCCGTACATGCCGCCCATGAGGTTGATCTCGACGGTGCGGCGGTGGAGGTCGAGCGGCGCGTCCTGATAGGGCCCGAACACCCCCGAGGCGCGCGCCCCGGCAGGCGAAGGCGAGCGCCGTCGCCCGCCCGATGCCGCTCGAGGCGCCGGTGATCACCACGCAGGCACCGCGCAGGTCCCTCATGCCCGGAAGCCCGGCCCGTCGGCGAGGCCGATCGCGGACGTCCGTCGGAAGGCGGCAGCTGGCATGTGCACGTTTTCCTTACGCTTCCGATGAGGCAATTGACGCAACTGTGGCGACTTCGCAGATGTTCCGGAGATATTGCCGCCAAGCTGCAGGCAGAATTTGCGACAAGGTGGCGCTCTCTATTGGCAGACCAGCCGGAGTCGGTCCGGGTCTTCTGAGCGATCAGCCAAGCTGAAACCGTCCGAATCCTGCGACGTTGGTGACTGCACGCGCGGGACCGGCCTCATGACCGGCTTGCCGGTTCCGACGCCGCGCGGCCCGGGCGCGGCTTCCCTTCCCGGGAGACGTTCTTGTCCAGCCCGACGCCCCGGCGCGACTGCGATCGGGCGGCCGACGGCCGGCATCACCCCACGCGAGACCGCAACAGGAGAGACGCGATGGCGAAGGCCGACAGGCACAACATGGGTCCGGGCGCGCAGGGCAAGGGCTCGGGCTCCGGCGCGATGACGGAGCTGCCGGAGGGCATCCTCCCGGAGAACAGCGTGCTGAGCAACCGCGACAAGTCCCGCCACAGCAACGAGCGCGGCCTCGACGGGCGCCATGTCCAGACCGAGCAGTACCACGACCATGCGGGCGCCCGCCGCAACTTCGCGGACCAGGCACCTCCGGACGACGGCAATACCAGCGGCCTCGGCACACCGATGACCCGCTCCGGCGACGCGAGCAGCCTCGAGGGGCAGAAGCGGAGCTGACGGGCGCGCCGCCTACTCCGCCGCGGCCGCGGTCAGGTGGCGGGCGTCGCGCAGGATCTCGTCGGCGGCCGCGCGCGCCAGCATGGCGTAGCCGGCATCGGCCATGTGCAGGCCGTCGGCGGCGAACAGTTCCTTGCGGGTCAGCTTCGCCTCGGCGATCCACTCGCGCATCAGGTCCGAGCGCCGGATCACCGGAACGTCGAGCTCGGCGCCGATCTCCCGCACCGCGTCCCGGAAGCGGTAGGCGCCCGGCGTCGCGTCGAGCTTCGGGCACCATTGCGGCTCCATCAGCACCACGTCGATGCCGGCCTCCTGCATCCGCTGCACCGCCGCCACGGTGACCTCCCGGAAATGCTCGAGGCCGACCCCGCGCAGCGGGTCGTTGCTGCCGGTCTGCCAGATCACGAGGTGGGGCTCGGCCGCCAGCACGTCGCGCTCGAGGCGCGCCAGCATGTCGTCGACGTGCTGGCCGCCGATGCCGCGGTTGAGCACGCGCACCTGCCCGGCGAGCTGGGGGAGCGCCCGCTTCAGCGCCGCCTCGAGCCGGGCCGGATAGGCGGCAGCCGGGCTCGAGGCGCCGATGCCCTCGGTCGAGGAAGAGCCGAAGGCGACGATCCGCAGGGGCTCGCCGCTCGCGACCTGCCGGGCCACGTGCGGCAGCTCGACCGGGGGCGTGGTCTCCGGCCAGAGCATGACGAGGTCCAGCCCCTCGGTCAGACTCTCGGGCAGGAGGTCGGCGTAGGCCAGGACCGCGCTCGGCAGCACGACGAGGCCGGCGAGCAGGGCGGCGCCGCGCGCCAGCGCCCGCAGCGGATGGACACGCGAGGACTTCACGCGGTGGCGGACCGTGGAGGCTGACGTCGTCGGGGGAATCATCGGGAAGCCGTGCTGCGGTGTCGTCTCGATACCGGTCTTACAGGTTGATCCGGAAGATCCCCCTCGCCCTGTCACTTGAATGCGGCGGAACTTCGTAACTCAAAATTCATAATCTGGGGAGTCCGGGCCTCGCAACTCTTCGTGCGCCGCCGCGTGCCTGTGCAGCCCCCCGGATTCCGGAAGGATCTCCGCCCCCGTGGCCCGGCCGCCACGGGACTTCGCTCCCGCGGGCGCGAGCGTGGCCTTTGGCCGGAAGCTTGCTTGAAGGCTCGGTGCGGCCGTGGGAGTACCCCGTCTGCGCGCTGGCTAACTATCGGCGGCGGCAGATCTTTTCGGGTATTCGCCGGTCACCTTGACCTTTGTAAATGCCACGGATGCGGTGCGCGTGTTGGGTGCGGCATCCGTTCAGCGAGGATCTGTCCATGCCCGTCGAGGAGCCTTTCGTCTCCTACAGCCTGTTCGCGAAGGATTCCGAGGCCGGCCTGTGCTGCGCCGTGCGCCAGGACCAGCCGATTCCGCGCTTCGTCGAGGGCTGGACGTTCAAGGGCGTGATCAGGGAGGCGCGGGACGCGCCCCCGGACTTCAGGCCGCACGCGGCCCATGCCGCCACGGCGCTGACGGGGTTCTACCTGTTCCACAGCCTGCGCGGCGCCCGGCAGCCCGAGCCGGTCGCGGCCTGAACCGGGCCGCGCCGCGGATCTCGGCTCGCCCGGGATCCACGAATAATCCGAATCGTGGTTGCCCTCAGATGAAGGGCTTGCCGCCCGTCACCGCCACGGTGGCGCCCGAGACGTAGCTCGATTCGGGGCTCGCCAGCATCACGTAGACGGGGGCGAGCTCGCAGGGCTGGCCCGGGCGCTTCATCGGCACCTGCGAGCCGAAGCTCCTCACCTTCTCCATCGGCATGGTGGAGGGGATCAGCGGCGTCCAGATCGGGCCGGGCGCCACGCAATTCACCCGGATCTCGCGCTCGGCCAGGATCTGGGCGAGGCCTCCGGTGAAGTTCTGGATCGCGCCCTTGGTGGTGGCGTAGGCGAGGAGCTGCGGGCTCGGCGTGTCGGCGTTGACCGAGGTGGTGTTGATGATCGCGGCGCCGGCCTGCATGTGCGGCAGTGCCGCCTTGGTGAGGTAGAACATCGCGTGGATGTTGGTGGCGAAGGTCACCTCCCATTCCGCGTCGCTCAACTCCTCCACCGACTGCACGCTCGACTGGTGTGCGGCGTTGTTGACGAGCACGTCGATGCGACCGAATTCCTGCGCCGCACGCTCCGCGATGGCGCGGCAATGGGCCGGGTCCTTGATGTCGCCCGCGAGCGGGATCGCCCGGCGTCCCGCCTCCTCGGCGAGGCGGCAGGTCTCCTTCGCGTCCTCGTGCTCGTCGTAGTAGCTGATCAGCAGGTCGGCGCCCTCGCGCGCGAAGGCGATGGCCACCGCCTTGCCGATGCCGCTGTCGCCGCCCGTGATGACCGCCTTGCGGCCCGCGAGCCGGCCCGAGCCCCGGTAGCTCGCCTCGCCGTAATCGGGGCGCGGGTCCATCTCGGCGTCGCGGCCCGGCGGGTCCTGCGGCTTCTGGCGGTCGAAGGGGGGCTTCGGAAAGTTCGTCATGGCGCGGCGCTCCTGTGCGGGCCTTCCCTGTGCGGGCCTTGGGGTGTGTCGGGGTTCGGCGCTCAGCCGGCCGAGGGGGCGAGGATCAGCGTGCCCTTGAAGGGCGCGACCCGATCCTGCACGCCGGTGCAGGCGTAGGGGTATTGGCCGGCCGCGAGCGTCCTCAGCTTGAGCGTGCCCGTGCCGCCCTGCTTCACGAGGTAGCCCTCGTTGCTCATCACGTGGACGAGGTCGCCGTCGGCGTGGAGCACGTTGCGGTTCTCGAACTGGCCCGGCGCCGTGAGGGTGACCGGCCGGTCGGCCCGGTTGACGACGCGGAGCGCGACGTTCGTCTCGGCGGGCAGGCGCAGCTCCGCCGGGCTGCAGCGGGGCTTGCCACCCTCGAGGTCGATGGTGAGCTCGACGGGCGGCATCGCGTCGCCGGCCTTGGGTTGCGGGGAAGGCTTCTCCTCGGCCAGCGCGAGGCCGCCCGACAGGACGAACAGAGCCGCGAGCGCGCCGCGGGTGCATGCGGGTATCATCGAGGGTGGCGTCTCCTGGGATGTCTCGGTCCCGGAACTACCGCCTCGGGCGCGCCGATGTTCCGGCGCCGCGCCGCGACGGCGCCGCGCCGTGAACCTTCCCGGGGCCGGGCGGGTTCTTGCCGGGCAAGTGCCCGGGACACGCCGGGCGAGCGCCCGGAGATCACAGCGCCGCATGGGCCCGACCCGCAGCCTCCTCGCCGCGACCGGAATCCTGATCCTCGCCGGCGGGCTCGCCGCGGGGCTCGGCCGCGCGGCCTACGCGCCGATGCCCGACGCGGCAACGGTGGCCAACCCCGAGCGCAACCCGCCGGAGGGGCACTACGACGTGCTCGGCCGCGCCGTCGCGGCCGGGGAGGGGGCGCCCGGCGCGCAGGCCGGCGCGGTGCGCATCGACGACGCCCTCGCTCGGCGCGGGCGCGAGGCCTTCTACCGGGAGACCTTCGGCAACGAGGTCTTCCTCACCGACGTGATGGGCATGCTCGACGGCGCGCTCAGCCCCTACGAGGTGGCGCGCGCGCTGACGCTGCTCGCCGGGCGGGGCACCACGAACCTGCAGGTGCGCGTCGCCCGGCCCGTCACGATCGGCGACCGGACCTACCGGGTGGGCGAGCTGGTCTCTACCGGCCTCGACGTCGAGCGGGGCAGCCTGTTCCCGCTCGGCATCAAGACCTCCTACGACCGCGGCCATGTGCGCATGGGCATCACCTGCGCGCTCTGCCACGCGGCGGTCGATGCGGGGACTGGCCGGGTCGTCGAGGGCGCCCCGAACCGCGACCTCAATGCCGGGCTGATGATGGCGCTCGCGGCCAACACCACCGCCTACTACATGCACGGCTCGACGCCCTCGCTCGACCCGTTCCGGACCGATCCGGACCGCACCGTCGCGACGCGGTCGGGCACGCGCGAGCGCCTGCCCGACCCGGAGGCGCTCGAGGCCGCCGCCAAGGTCGAGGCCGCGAGCTGGCCTCCCGGCAGCTTCGATTCCTCCCCCGACCTCGTCACCAACCCGACCTCGATCCCGTCGAGCTTCACCGCGCACGGCCACCCCTACGGCTGGAGCGGGCACGCGGCGATCGGGCCGTTCCGGGGCCTGTCGGCGCTCAACAACAACGTGCACGCGCTCAATTCCGACACGACCGCCCAGGCCGAGGCCGCGCCCGCCCTGTTCGGCCTCGACCCCGAGGTCTATCTCGGCACGCTCCTGCAGCGCGCGCCCTCGCCGAGCTTCCGCTTCGATCCGCAGGGCGGCAGGGCACCGTCCGAGATCCTGAAGGCCGCCGACCCGACCCCGGGGGCGCCGGGCCTCAACAGCTACGCGGTGCTGCCGAGCGCGCCCGACGCCAACTACGTCACGACGAACGGCCTCGTCGCCTCCGCGCCGGGCGAGAGCGTCGGCTATGCCAACGACGGCATGTCGGTGTTCCAGAACGGCCTGCGCCCGCCCGCCCGCCCGGCCCGGCCCGAGACCCTGGCGACGGGGCGGCAGGTGTTCGAGCGCGCGGGCTGCGCCGGCTGCCATGCGGGCCCGGCCTACACCGACAACCGCGTGATCCCGGCCCCCGAGATCGGAACCGAGCCCTCCCGCGCCCGCTCCTTCGCGCGGACCGAGGCGACGCTGAGGGCGCCCGACCTGTTCGCCCCCGGCACCCCCTTCCCGGTGCCCGCGGGCACGCGGCCGGTGCCGGTGCCGCTCGCGGGCGAGGCGCGCGCGCAGGTGCAGCTCGCCTGGGCGCATGCGGGCACGCCGGGGGGCTACAAGGTGCCGAACCTGATCGGGCTCGCCGAATCCGCCCCCTACCTGCACGACGGCGGCGTCGCGGTGGGGCCGGGGCCCGAGCACCGGCCCGGCATCGCGCCGCTCCTCGACCCGGCGGTCGGGGCCGACCCCGCCGAGAGCCTGCGCGCCCTCGTCGACCGGGACCTGCGGGCGCGCGTGGTGGCGGCGAACCGCGCGCTGCCGCGCGCCGTCGCGGCCCGGGTCACGGGGGAGGGGCACGCCTACTGGGCGGATGCGGGGGCGGGGGTGAGCGCGACCGAGCAGGCGGCCCTGGTCCAGTACCTGCTGTCGCTCGACCGGCCCGCGGGCGATTAGCCGGGCCGGGCCGGGCCGCGCACGAAGGTGCCCCGTCCCACCCGCGATTCGATCAGGCCCCGGCGCCGCGCCTCGGCGTAGCCGCGCGCCACCGTGGTCACGTCGAGCGCCAGCCGCTCGGCCAGCACCCGCTGCGGCGGCAGGCGGGCCGCAACGGGCAGGCGCCCGGCCAGGATGTCGTCTGTCAGCGCCTCGGCGATCGCGCGGTAATGCGGCTTGCCCCAGTATCGCAGGTCCGGCGTCCAGTCCCTGCCGGCGCCCCCGCGCCGCCCGTCGCTCGCCGTCATGGACGTGCCTTCCGGAAAGAGGCGCGGGCCGGACCCGGCCCGTCGCGCATCGAGCGCGGAGCAATCGCCGTGCCGGCCGGGCCTTCGTTTGCGGGTGGTCGTGCCCGCCACCGCACGCTTGCGCGAGCGCGGCATCGCCGCCGCCCGCATCGGCACGATCGATGCGAGCCGCGTCGCCCGGGGTCGCTCGAGGGAGGAGGCCGCGGTCCGGGACTTCGCGGCCAGTCCCCGGTCGGCCGCGGCGGGACCTGAAGGGCACCATGCTGGACCGGCAACGCATTGCGATCCTGACGCATTCCACGAATCCGCGCGGCGGCGCGGTGCACGCGCTGGCGCTTGCCGAGGCGCTCTGCGACCTCGGGCACGAGGCCGTCGTGCATGCCCCCGACCCCACCGGCCGCGGCTTCTTCCGCGACGCCCGCTGCCCCGTGGTCTCCGTGGCGGCCAAGCCCGCCGGCGGCTCAGCGGCCGAACTCGTGCGCGCCCGCATCGAGGACTACCTGCGCCACTTCGCGACGCCGGCGGCCTGCGATTTCGACGTGTTCCACGCCCATTGCGCCATCGGCGGCAACGCGCTCGCCACCCTGGCCCGCCGCCGCCTGATCCACGGCTTCGCACGCACCGTCCACCGCGTCGACGCCTTCCTCGACCCGCAACTCGCCCAGTGGCAGGACCGCGCGATCTTCGACGCGAGCCGCCTCCTCTGCGTCAGCCGGGCCTGGGCCGGGACGCTCGCCCGCGATTTCGGCCTCGCCGCGGAGGTGGTCGGCAGCGGCGTCGATACGGCCGTCTACGGGCCCGGGCCCGCGGAGAGCGACGCGACCTGGCGGGCGCGATGGGGCCTCGGATCCGGTCCGGTCTTCCTCTGCATCGGGGGCTTCGAGGAGCGCAGGAACTCGCTGCGCGTCGTCGAGGCCTTCTCGGCCCTGCGGACGGGGCTTCCCGGCGCGCAGCTCCTCGTCGCCGGGGGCGCCTCCCTCCTCGACCAAGCCGCCTACCAGGCCCGCTGCCGCGCCGCTCTCGAGCGCGCGGGGCTCGATGCCGGGATCGGGCGCGCGGTGGTGCAGACCGGCCCGGTGCCGCAGGCCGCGATGCCGGGCCTCTATCGCTTGGCCGACGCTCTGGTCTTCCCCTCGCTCGAGGCGGGGTTCGGCCTCTGCGTGCTCGAGGCGATGGCATGCGGCACGCCGGCCATCGTCGCCGCGCGGCCGCCCTTCACCGAGTACCTGATGCCCTCCGACGCGCTCTTCGTCGACCCCGAGAGCAGCGGCGCGATCGCCGCCGCCCTCCGGGCGGTCCTCGAGCCGGAGCGGCGCGCGCGTCTCGCCGAGGCGGGCCGGCGCGTCGCCGCGGCCCATCCCTGGCGCCTCTGCGCCGAGCGCCACCTCGGGACCTACGCGGCCTGCTCCCGCCGGACGGACGCGATGACGGATGCCTGAGATGCGCGTCCGGGCGGACTTTCCGACAGGGGCGGGGACGGACCCTGCGCGTCGGCAAGCCTCGACCGGAACGGGCCGCCGGGCCGCGTCAGGCGGGGACCTCCTTCGTGGAGCCCGTCGAACTCCTGCCGACGATCATCCGGCGGTCGCCGGCGCGCCGGGTGAACCCGACCGCGTCGAGATGCTCGAGGAGGGGAATCGAGAACTTGCGCGAGATGTCGAGGGCCGCCCCGGCCTCGCGGGCGAGGAATCCGGTCTCGGGCGTCGCGGCAGCCGGAAAGGCCGCTGCGAGGCGAGCCTTGGCCGCCGCGACGGCGTCCTGGTGGAACAGGATCGTCCGCTTCTGGACCCGGTCCGCCGCCCGGATCAGCGTCCCGGCGCCGATGAGGTAGGTCAGGGCCTCGCGCCGGCGGATGTCGCGGCCGACCGCCACCGCCTCGTCCGGCGGGTTCAGGCCGGCCCGCCGGTAGACGGATTCCAGCGCCCGCACGATCTCGGTCTCGTTGCCGGCCGGATCGAAATCGGCCCGCCGGTAGAGAGGGCCGGCCTGAACCACGGCGCGCGTGCCGACGAGCTCCCGCAGGACGGCACCGCCCACGGGCTCGCTGAGGCCCAGGACCCGTACCAGGCGCTCCTGCGCGACGCCGTGCTCCATCGGGTGATCGCGGTGATGCCCGGCGAGCGCCGCGAGCACCGCCTCGCGCAGGGCCGCGAGGGTCGGAGCCCCGAGGAAGCGCTCGCCGATCTCGCGCGCGCCGATCTCGCCGAGGCGACGGCGCACCCGATCGGGGGCGATCCCGACGAGGCGTGCGAGGTCGATCAGCCGCTCGCCCGCGGCACCGCTCGCGGCCAGGCGCGTCTCGAGCGTATCGGTCGGATGTCCGGCCGCGACGGCGGTGAGGTGCTCGCTCACCCGCGGATCGGAGCGCCTCCGCCGCCGGCTCAGGGGATCGAGCACCCGGCCGCCCGCCACGGTGACGGGCGGCGATGCGAGCCGCAGGATGAAGGGCTCCCGCGCCGGGACAGCGATGTCCGCGTCCGCGCGAAGCTGCGCCAGGCACGTCGCGCCGGGTTCGAGGGCATCCCGGTCGAGAAGGCGCAGCCGGGCCGAGGCTTCGGCGGTGCCGAACAGGAGCCGGCAATCCGTTCCGCCCTGAAGGGGCCGCTCGGCGCTCGTCACGGCCGTGAGCACGACATCGATCCACCGGCCCATCGCCAGCATCCCGGGCGCGCTGAGCGCCTGACCGCGGCGGAGGTCGCCGATCCCGACCCCCCGCAGGGCCACCGCGGCACGCCGCCCGGGCTCGACCTGGGATACCGAACGGCCATGGATCTGCAGGCTGCGCACGCTGGCGACGAGGCCGCCCGGCGTGACCTCGACGGGATCGCCCACCGCCAGACGGCCCCGGCGCAGGGTGCCGGTGACGACGGCCCCGAAGCCCGGGCGCGGGAAGGCCCGGTCGACAGGCAGGTAAGGATATCCGTCGTCGGCCAGCTGCGGCGCCTCGTCGAGGAGACGCGCGAGGGCCGCGGCGAGGGCATCGATGCCGGTGCCGGACAGGGCGGAGGTCGGGACGACCGCGACGTCGGCGAGGCCCGCACGGGCTGCCGCCGCCCGCACCTCGGCAGTGCGTCCGCCGATCCGCTCGGGCGCCACGCGGTCACACTTCGTGAGTGCGACCACGCCGGCGCGCACGCCGATCAGCCGGGCAATCTCTAGGTGCTCGACGGTCTGCGGCTTGATGCCCTCGCGCGCGTCGACGGCGAGCAGGACCGCCCGCATGCCGGTCGCGCCGGAAATCATGGCCCGGACGAAGCGCTCGTGACCCGGCAGATCGACGAGATCGATCTCGGCCGGCTCGCCGCCATGCGTCGTCCGCAGCAGGGCGAAGCCCGGCACGATCGAGACGCCGCGCGCCCGCTCCTCCGTCAGCCGGTCCGTCTCGACGCCCGTGAGCGCCCGGACGAGCGCCGTCTTGCCGTGATCGACGTGCCCGATCACGCCGACGAGGAGGGTCTTCATCGTAGTGTCACCGCCATGATCGATCGGAGGGCCGGTCCTCGCGCCCCGCTCCGGGCAGGCTAGAGCATTGTCCGTGATTTTTGGATCTTGGAGAATGCTCCAAACCATTGATCTAGCGCGCTTTCTGATCGCCAAACCGGCAACCGCTTCGGCGGAAAGCGCGCCAGCGTTCGTCCGGCTCACAACGGCATCCGCCGGGATAGGTTGCGTGCAATGCGGCCTTGCACGGAGCTTCGGCGGAGGGAAGGGGCGCTCGCCCGGTCCGGATCGGCGAGCCCCTCGACCGCCGCGACCCGGGCGTCCCCGTCGGCTCCGTGCGAGGCGGGACCAAGCATGGCAGAATGTCCCGGATCCGGCGGCACCGACGCGTTGCGCGCGCGTTGGGCCGGAACTCAGAATTGCAGATGGACGGAACCTCATGAGCGCCCCGCGCGAGATCGAGTTGAAGCTGGAATGCGACGGGCCCGATCTTGCCGCGCTCGCCTCCCATCCGCTTCTGCAGGGGGAGGGGACCGCCGAGCACGTCACGTCGACCTACTTCGACACGGCAGGGCGCGATCTGCGCGCGGCCGGTCTGACGCTGCGCGTTCGTCGGCAGGGCGACCGGCGCGTCCAGACCGTCAAGGCCGGATTCGGCGAGGGGGCGGCCCTGTTCGACCGGTCCGAATGGGAATCCGAGATCGCTGGCGATCGGCCCGACGTCTCGGCCTTGGCCGGGACTCCCGTCGCGCGCCTCCTCGACAAGGCGGGCTCGCCGGACCTCGAGCCGCAATTCAGCAGCGTGGTGATGCGGACCGCGCGCTCCGTCAGCCACGGGACCGCGCGCATCGGCGCGACCCTGGACGAGGGCCGGATCGAGACGCCGCAGGGCGACGCGCCCCTGTGCGAGCTCGAGCTCGAATTGGAGGCGGGCGACCCGGCCGACCTGTTCGCGATGGCCCAGAGCCTCGCCGAGACGGTCTCCCTGCGGCTCGGCGTCCAGTCGAAGAGCGAGCGCGGCTTCGCCCGTCTCGAGGACAGGTGGCGCCGTCCGAGCAAGGCCGGCGCGGTCGTGCTGCCGGAGGAGGCTACCGCCGCACAGGCCTTCCGTCTCGTCGCGCAGGCCTGCCTGCGGCACCTGCGCTTCAATGAGGCCGTGTTCCTGGCCGGGCGCGATCCGGAAGCCCTGCATCAGATCCGGGTGGCCCTGCGGCGGCTGCGCTCGGCCTTCAGCCTGTTCAAGCCGATCCTCGCGCAGGATCCGCGCTCCGACAGCCTGCGCGACGAGATCAAGCGGGTCACCGAGCCCTTCGGGCGGGCCCGCAACCTCGACGTCTTCCTGGAGACCACGCTGCCGGCGGAGATCGCGCGCCGTCCCGACGAGCCCGGGCTGCAGGACCTGCGCGAGCGCCTCGTCGCGGAGCGCGACAGGGCCCACGACGCCGTCCTGGCGACGCTCGCCTCGCCCGAATGGCGCAGCCTCCTCCTCGACCTCGTGACCTGGATCGAGACGGGGCCCTGGCTCAGCCTCGCGGCGCCTCCGGAGCGCGACGCCTCCGCCCGCAGCTTCGCCGCGCAGGTGCTGGAGCGGTTCCGGCGCCGGGTCAAGAGACGGGGCCGCCACCTCGCCAGGCTCGACCCGGAGGCGCGCCACCGAGTGCGGATCGCGGCCAAGAAGCTGCGCTACGGCGCGGATTTCTTCGCGTCGCTGTATCCGGCGAAGAAGGCGCGCAAGCGCCACAAGGCCTTCGCATCGGCGCTCTCGGACCTGCAGGACCACCTCGGCGCGCTCAACGACCTCGCCACGGCGCATGCGGTCATGGCCGGCCTCGCCGACGGGGAGGCCGGCGGGCGGCCGGCGAGCGGAGCCGCCCTCTTCGCGGCGGGCCTCACTGCCGCCGACGGCGAGGCCCGCACCGATGCGCTTCTGGAGGCGGCCGCCGAGGCGCACGAGGACCTGATCGACGTGAAACCGTTCTGGCGCTGAGCGCGCTTCGCGGCCGCGACCGATCGGCGGGCGAGGGCGCCCGGCTCGGTCGGCCCCGCCTCAGACCTCCGGCCGCCGCAGCGCGTAGAGCGTTATCGCGGCGGCGTTCGAGACGTTGAGGCTGCGGATCTCCCCCGTGAAGGCGATCCGGGCGAGAACGTCGCAGCATTCGCGGGTGCGCTGGCGCAGGCCCTTTCCCTCGGCGCCGAGCACGATGATCGCGGGCCGGCGGGGCCCGACCGCGTCGAGGGCGGTCTCGGCCTCCGAGTCGAGGCCGATCCGGGTGAAGCCGCGCTCGCCGAGCTCGATCAGCGCCTCGGCGAGATTGCGTACCGTGATCAGGGGCACGTGCTCGAGGCCGCCGGAGGCGGACTTCGCCAGGACGCCGGTGGCGCTCGGCGAGTGGCGCGCCGTGGTGACGATCCCGGCGACGCCGAAGGCCGCGGCCGTGCGGACGATGGCGCCGACATTGTGGGGATCGGTGATCTGGTCGAGGGCCAGGAGCAGCGCGTCCGGGGCGAGATCGTCGAGGCCCGGGGCGGAGAGGGGATCGGCCTCCAGATAGAGCCCCTGATGCACCGCGTCGGGGCCGAGCAGCGCGTTGATCGCGCTCGGGCGCACGAGTTCCGGCGCGATCCGCAATGATCCGAGCTCCTCGGTCAGGCGAACGGCCGCGTTCTCGGTGGCGAGCAGCCGATGCAGCCGCCGATCCGCGTTGGCGAGCGCCTGCGAGACGGGGTGCCAGCCGTAGAGCACGACCGGGTCGTCCGGCCCGCCCCGCGGTCCGGATGGCGGCCCGGCGCGCCGCTGGGACGGGCGCGGGTTGCCGCGCGGCTTCCTGGAATCGGCCGAGCCCCTGCCGGGGCCGTCGCGTCGGATGGTCATGCTCTCAACAGGTCCCAGGGCAGGCACGGCGCGGAGCCGCCCGCACGACATACGAGGCCTGCGACAAACCGGCCGCCGCTCCCCGCGTCAAGCGGCACGGCGCCCGTTGCCCTTCCAGGCCGAGCCGATTATAGGGACCCTCGCTCGCACACGCGCCCTTCGTCTAGCGGTCCAGGACGTCGCCCTTTCACGGCGAAAACACGGGTTCGATTCCCGTAGGGCGCGCCAGCAAAATCAATGCATTAGCTGCACTTCTGGTCAGTTCGGAAGCTCCGTACGGAAAAAATACGGAAATCCTGCTGCTGTTCGTGGGCGACCATCGACGCTCGGCTGCGACTGAGGCTCCCCTAGATCGAGGAAGTTGACGTTAGCGTGATTGGGGCAGCACGCGCTTGAGTAGTGGATCTCGCCATCTCGCCTGACGGCTCACGCCGACGCTGGGTGTACCTGTACCGTTGGCGGGAGCCCGGCGAGAGCGGCGCCGGCAAGCTGCGCGAGATGGGTCTCGGGAGCGCCAGCAGCATCAGCTTGGCAAAGGCGCGGGAACTCGCGACCGCGGCGCGGGCCCACCTCGCGGCCGGGCGCAACCCGCTCGCGATGCGCAACGTGGAGCCGGAGAAGCGCGTGCCAACCTCCGGCGAGATGGCCGATGAGGTGATCGCCTCGCTCGAGAGCGGCTGGCGCAACCCGAAGCACCGCGAGCAATGGCGCATGACGCTCGCGCGCTACTGCGAGCCGATCTGCGGCGTGCCTGTCGATCAGATCGCGACCGACCACGTCCTCGCCATACTGAAGCCGCTCTGGACCAAGGTGCCGGAGACCGCCTCGCGCCTGCGCGGCCGGATCGAGAAGGTGCTGGATGCTGCCCGCGCCAAGGGTCACAGGACGGCCGAGAACCCGGCCCGCTGGCGGGGCCATCTCGATCATCTACTGCCCAAGCGCCCGAAGCTGACGCGCGGTCACCACAAGGCGCTGCCGTATCAGGAGGTGCCGGCCTTCCTGGCGCGCCTGCGCGAGAGCGGGTCGGACAGCGCGCTCTGCCTGGAGTTCACGATCCTGACGGCGGCGCGCAGCGGCGAGGCCATGGGCGCGCTCTGGAGCGAGGTCGATCTGGAGCGCGGCGTCTGGACGGTGCCGAAGGAGCGGATGAAGGCCGGGCGCGAACACCGTGTACCGCTCGCGCTTCGACCTCGACAAATTCTCGCGATCATGGCCGAGACGCGCGAGAGCGACCTCGTCTTTCCCGGTGCCTGGCGTGGTCGGCCCTTGTCGACGATGGCGCTGGAGATGGTGCTGCGGCGCATGACGGTGGAGGCGACGGTGCACGGCTTCCGCTCGGCCTTCCGGGACTGGGCGGCGGAGCAGACGAGCGTGCCACGTGAGGTGGCGGAGGCCGCGCTGGCACACACGCTGAAAGACAAGGTTGAGGCGGCCTATCGCCGGACGGACTTGTTCTCGAAGCGGCGGGTACTCATGGAGCAGTGGGCCCACCATTGCGGTGCCCTTGATGGAGAAGGAAAGCATGACGCGCAGGCGAAGTCCAAAGCCTAATGCTGGCACGAGCGAACATCCGGAGGAGGGTGGATTCGATGGTCCCGCCAGTGAAGGGGTTCTGACCGGCACTCCACGCCAGCGCTTATGCAAGAGGCTCGGCATAGAGTTCGTGGAGGAGGGCGGCGACCTGGTCGCCCATCTTCTAATGATGGAGAAGATAGCTCTGGAACTGGAGCAGACACAGCCTGAATTCAGACCAGAGAAGAAAAGGGGGCGCAAATCTGGCAAAGTCCAAGAAGTTGACCAGTTTGTAGTTCAGCTGTGCGAGGCTTTGCAGGCGAAGTACTTTGGAGAGAAAAAAAATAAGATTTTGCGCAAAGCTGTCAAAATTGCCGAGGACCAGGGCTTCCTCGCGAAAGGCGGGGATCCCGACGCAAACTTCAAGCGGGTGCGGAGGGCCCACGAAACCACCTCGGAGCAGAGACGAGCGAAGCTTGCTGCTGACATTGCTGCCAAGGCGTCGAACCCGGACAAAAATTCGGCCGGTAATTGATGTCCGTGCAGGCGCGCCCGTTGTCCGCGAACGTCATCGGATCCCGAGGGATTCGGGCGCGCTTCCCGGCGCTTTCCGGGCAAAAGGTGCAATCTATTGACTGAGACAAAGAACGTTTCCCACCGGGCTGGATACTCGGTGCAGGAGGCGGCGAAGTCGGCTGGCGTGGGCCGCACGACGATCTACGAAGAGCTCGCGCGCGGCCGCCTGCACGCGAAAAAGGTAGGGCGCCGCACCCTCATCCTGGCCACCGATTTGGAGGCCTGGCTGCAGGCGCTCCCGCCGGCGGGCAGCAAGACGCTGTAGCAGCCCTCAACGTCGGGCGCTGAAGCGCCCGTTTTCCCCCGAACTTTCGAAAAGTAACCCCGCACAAGCAGCGCCTGCGCGGGGGTAGAGAGGTATGTACATGAAATGTTATAACGTCAGGCGCAGCGTGCGCCAAGTAAGTGTTGGCGCGCCCGATCCGTTCGCGCGGGCTCGCCGCCGGAAGCTGCGCACGGACAACCAACGCAAAGCGGTCACAGGCCACACGCGCCCCGCGCACAGGGGCAACTCTCCCAAGCCGCGCCGCGCTATCCAGCGCTTCTCGGCGGAGTGGGCGAACCGGATGACGCCCAGCTACATCGCGGGGGCCTTCCATCGCCACACCCCGCTGCGGTCGAGCGACTTGGTTGACCTCGTCGGGCGTGAGGCTTCTGCCTTCCGCATCTACAAGCAGACCAAAGCGGTCCCGGCAGGCGAGATCGTCTGGCTCACGCCCGGACGCTTCGAGTTCGCAGCCTGGGCATCGGATCTCGATCGCGGGCAGGGCGCAGAACGCGCGCTGCTGTTCCTGGTCCGCAACGAGGCCGGCGAAGCGGTCGACATCGCGGCCTGGCAGCCCGCAACGGGCCGCACCGCGACCTGGCTCGGGCAGGCCTGGGCGCTGGGGCAGGACACGATCTACTTGGCCCGCATGCACGAGGATGATGTCCTGCCGATCCGGCGCGACGTACTGGCTTGGCTCGAGGCGGGTCAGCGCGGGCTGGTTCTGCTCGATCACCGCCGCGCTGCGCTGCGCCTTGCCGACGCCGGCCCTCTCGAGGCCGAGGACTGGCAACACCGGCACGAGCTCCTCAAGGCGCTGACCCGGCCCACGCCCCGCATCCTCATCGGCAACACCCGCAACGAGGGGAGGGCGGCGTGACCGAGAGGCTGGAAGTCATGAACGTCTTCGACGGGGTGATTGGCTGCGCGGAGGCGCGCAGCCAGGACCATCAGGCGACAGATTGTGTCGGATCGGAAGCCGCCGAGACCATCACCGCCGGCGAATGGTCTCACGACCAGGCGGCACTCAACTACCCGGCCGAATGCGGGGCTGCCTGCGAGCCGCACAGAGGGCCCGACCAGCGGAGGGGCAGGGGCCGCCCCGGCACAGAGACAACATGGGAGAGCCCTGATCTGACCCTGCTCGGAAGCGGGCGGCGTCCGGCACCTCGGATCCCGCTGGAGGCGCTCGGCCCATGGGCCGAATGGATTACGGAGAGGGCCAAGGCTTCCTCGGCTCCGGTCGACTACGTCGCGGTCGCTCTCCTGGCCTGCGTCGGTGCAGCCATCGCCAACGTGCGCTGGCCGAAGGCAGGGGCGGCCTGGGCCGAGCCGCCGCTGCTTTGGTGCGCTCTGGTCGGGGCGCCTTCATCCTCCAAGTCGCCGGCCATGGACGCGGTCATGGCGCTGTTGAGCTTTGCCGAGGAGCGAATGGCGCTCGGATTCGAGGATCAGCAGCGAGCCTATGCGACGAAGCTGCAGGCGAGCGAAGCGCGCTTGGAGGACTGGAAGGTCAAGCTCAAAGCCGCGCTGAAAGCCGGTGAGGCGCCGCCGGAGATGCCTGCCGACGCGCAGGCGCCGGATGCACCCGAGCGCCCGCGCATCCGGGTGGCGGATGCGACAGTCGAGAAGCTCGGCGGGCTCGCCGCCGTACTGCCCCGCGGTCTTCTGCTCGTGCGTGACGAGCTGGCGGGCTTCTTCGGTGGCTTCGGCAAGTACGGCGGAGGCGGCTCGGAGCGGGCGTTTACCATCGAGATGTACGGCGGACGTTCCTACACGGTTGACCGCGTGAAGAACCCGCAGCCGATTTGCATTGAGCACCTCTCGGTCGGGCTACTCGGTGGTGTGCAGCCTGACAAGCTGCCGCTGATCATCGACGGGCCGGATGATGGGATGTCCGCCCGCGTGCTCTGGGCCTGGCCCGAGATCAAACCGGAGTTCTCGCTCGCGCGCACTCTGCAGGACGACAGCCTCGCTAAGGCGAACTTCGCCCGGCTGGTGGATCTGCCGCCGGGCCGGGACGAGACCGAGCGGCTCGGTCCTAAGGAGGTTCGGCTCACGTCCGAAGCGGAGGACGCGCTGGAGGCGTTCGGGCGTGAAGTGGCCCAGCGTGCGGACACGGTCGGCGATCGTCTCGCAGGTGCTCTGGGTAAAGCCCGCGGGCACACGCTGCGGCTCTCGGCGGTGCTGGAGTACCTATGGTGGTGCGGCGGCACGCGGACCTCAGAGCCGACGTGCATTTCCGTGGAGGCTGTCGAGGCAGCGGCTGGCATAGTCCGTGGCTACTTCTTGCCGATGGCCGAGCGCGTATACGGCGACGCTGACATTCCGATGCAGGAGCGGCGGGCCATGCTGCTGGCGCGCTCCCTCAGGAGCAAAGGCGAGCAGGTGTTCAACGCGCGGGATCTCCGACGCGAGGTCGGGGGCTTGCTGCGGCAAGCTGCCAACATGCGGGAGGCCTGTTCGGAGTTGGCCGACGCTTGCCTGATCCGTCTGACGCCCTCGGGTAAGGAACCGCCGAGGGGTCGGCCGGCTCTGACCTATGAGGTCAATCCCGTGCTGCTCGCCGGGCAGCCGTAGGACCAAGCTCCGCCCCGTCCTGTCCCAGGGACCTGGGCGGCTGTGCCGATAGTGCCGAAAGTGCCAAAACTGCGAGTCGCCGGCTTTTTGGCACTATTGGCATACGATGCGGACCCAACTTACAGCGGCGAAGATGCCGCCGGCATAAGAACACGCGCCCCGAGGAGGAGTGGCGGGAACCCGCCCTCCTGCCACTTCGAAGGCCCGCTCCTACTCCTTGCGGTCATCGCAAGCGTCCGCTTCCGGGTGGGCCGATCCCATCCCCCGAACGACTGATGGTGGCCGAAGAACGAACCCGCTGCGCGGGAGGGCTCAGGTGGTGAGGGCGCGGTAGCGTTCGGACCGTCGCGCATCGTTTTGAGGCCTGTCGGCGGCGGGCCGAGCATCGCGGCTCCTTCATCCGAGGAGCCCCACGATGCTCGACCTGCTTCCCGCCCCTGCGATCAGCCCGCTGCGCCAACGCCTGATCGAGGAGATGAACCTGCGCCGGTTCTCCCACGAGACCCAGCGCAACTACCTGCGCGATGTCGGTCGTCTGGCAACCTTCCTCGGACGCCACCTCGACACGGCCACCGCGGAGGACCTGCGCCGCTTCCAGGTCGAACAGCGCGAGGCCGGCGTGCCGGTGCCGACCCTCAACGCCATCGTCTCGGCCCTGCGCTTCTTCTTCACCCACACCCTCGACCGCCCGGATCTGGCGCGCCGGCTCGTCCGTCTGGCCTATCCGCGCAAGCTGCCCGTGGTGCTCAGCCGCGAGGAGGTGGGCCGCCTGCTCGCCGCCACGACCTGTCTCAAGCACCAGGCGGCCCTGGCCGTGGCGTACGGCGCCGGCCTGCGCGTGGCCGAGGTCGCGGCGCTGAAGGTCACAGACATCGACAGCGCGCGCATGCTGATCCGGGTCGAACAGGGCAAGGGCGGCCGGTACCGCAACGCCATGCTCTCGGTGGATCTGCTGATCCTGCTGCGCCAGTGGTGGCGGGCTGGCCGCCAGCAGGGCGTGATGCAGGGCGGCGGCTGGCTGTTCCCCGGCCAGCACGTCCTCAGGCCGATCAGCACCCGACAGCTCCACCGGGTGGTCGTCGAGGCTGCACAGGCTGCCGGCATCGCCAAGCGCGTCGGTCCGCATACCCTGCGCCACAGCTTCGCCACCCACCTCCTGGAGGACGGCACCGATATCCGCGTGATCCAGGTCCTGCTCGGCCACGCCAAGCTCGACAACACCGCCTTCTACACCAAGGTCGCCACCCGCACGGTGCGCACCGTGACCAGCCCCCTCGATCGGCTCGGACTATTCGAGGCCGGGGAAAGCGCGGCCGGGGGCTGACGCGTGCGGTCGGCCTCCGTGCTGGAGGTCGCCGACGTCTTCCGCGCCGCTGGGCCGGCCTACCGGGCGGCCCGGGCCGGGCATCTGAGCCTGCACCAGCGCAAGGTCATGGCGGCGATCGAGGCCTGCCGTACCGCCGCGCTGGGCGGGCACGTCGAGGCCTGCGACGGCTGCGGCCACGCGCGCATCGCCTACAACTCCTGTCGCGACCGGCACTGCCCCAAGTGCCAGGGGGCGGCGGCCCGCACGTGGCTGGCCGCACGCGAGGCCGACCTCCTCCCGGTCGGCTACTTCCACGTCGTGTTCACCCTCCCGGCCGAGGTCGCGCAGATCGCCTTCCAGAACAAGGCCACCGTCTATGACCTGCTGTTCCGGGCGGCGTCCGCGACGATGCTGACCATCGCCGCTGACCCGAAGCATCTCGGTGCCCGCATCGGGCTGACCGCCGTCCTCCACACCTGGGGCTCGGCGATGACCCACCATCCGCACGTCCATATGATCGTGCCCGGCGGCGGCCTCTCGCGCGACGGCACCCGCTGGATCTCGGCCCGGTCCGGCTTCCTTCTGCCGGTGCGCGTCCTCGCCAAGCTGTTCCGCCGCCTGTTCCTCGCAGGGCTCATCGCGCTGCACGAGGCCGGACGGCTCGTCTTCTTCGGCGGCCTGACGCCCCTGGCCGAGCGCGGCACCTTCCGGCGCCACCTCGCGCCGGTCCGGGCAAAGCGCTGGGTCGTCTACGCCAAACCGCCGTTTGCCGGCCCCGCGGCGGTGCTCGCCTATCTGTCGCGCTACACCCACCGCGTCGCCATCTCGAACCGGCGGCTCGTCGGCTTCGACGCGGCCGGCGTCACCTTCCGCGTCAAGGACTATCGCCGTGACGGGCCCGGACGCTACGGCGTCCTGACGCTGGCCACGGGCGAGTTCATCCGGCGCTTCCTCCTGCACGTCCTGCCCAAGGGCTTTCACCGCATCCGCCATTACGGCCTGCTCGCCAGCGCCATCCGCCGCGCCAACCTCGCCCACATCCGCGACCTGCTGGCCGCCTCGCCGGTCACTTCGCCGGAGCCTTCGCCGCCCGACCGGCTCGCACCGTGCCCGTGCTGCGGCGGGCACATGACGATCGTCGAGATCTTCGGCCGCTTCCGGCAGCCACGGGGTCCGCCGACTGCCTCGGCTCCAGCCCGGATGAGGGCCACGTGATCCGGCCCTCTGTGAGCCCCGTCGCCTGCTGCGAGTATCACACCGCAGGTCGTGGATCGTTGTGCGCCTGCTCCGGCCGACGCCACCGTCGGCCACCCACGCCAGGGTATGGCCCCCTCGTCGGCGTCCCATTCGATCGTGACAGGCCAACGGATCGGTCCCAGCCAGCACGTGCGAGCCAGGACAAGGTCAAGCGTTGGCCGCCGCGAGGCTCCCCGCCATCAGGTCGAAACGACCAATCCCCATAGCTGAGCGCCTCGGCCCCCGCGGGTTCCTTCTTCGGAGACTTTCGTACGCCTCACGGCGCCCAAAACTCTTCACGAAAGCTGCCGGTCCGCTTCGGAGCGGGCAAGGCGGTGAAGCGGACATTCTGCGCCGCTCAGATGAATGCCCCGAAACGACCGAGGCTGTGTGAAAACGCAAGAGCGGTAGAAGGATCTCCCCTCGAACACCCTGGGCAGCGCCGAAATAGGCATCCTGACGGCATCAGAACGGCCATCCTGCAGGCTTGAATGTCTGCCACGTAGAGGATTGTTTTACGATTTCGGAACACGCCTGCGTTTTCACACAGCGTGGACCCGATGCAGCCCTTCACGGCGCGCGTGAGGAATGTCCGGTCACAGGCGTTTTCCAGACAATTGATTTCCTAACAGGGTTTCCTGACGCGGGCAGCCGAGGCGCCAGGGCACCGGGCAGGACGCAATCGGCGTGGAAGGTTTTCCGTCGTTTCCCTTACATGGCATTTTGCGCCGTTTGGAACCGCCCACTGGGGAAAGCCCTATTGGAACGGGCAGATCCGCCAGCAAGGTGCGCGACTGGGTGAGATCCGCCATCCCTGCCCAGCTTGCCGCCTCCGCTCGGAGCCGGCCCATGATCCTCCACGCTGTCGTCCTTAAGCTGAAGCGCCAAGCCCAGGGCGACTTCAAGGGCCCACGCTTCGAGGCCGCTCTCATCAGGCCCTGGCAACTTGGGCCCAGCTCAGAACCATCCCCACTGGATCCCTTGATTAATCACCGGTGCGACTATGCTATCAACGTCGCCGTGCGGGTCGCCTCCCATCACGATGATGTCATGGAAGCCGCTGTCAGCGGGCGAATTGTAGGTCACGACCCAATCGGTCCCATTCTGCCATATGCCAAACTGGCCATCAGCGGGTGCGGAGGTGTCGCCAGCGAAGCTGTACTCACCGCCCAGGCCGATTTTATCTCCCTCCGAGTCGTCAAAGTCGAGGATGATGTCGGCTTCGCCGGCAGCAAGGGCACCAGTGTCGCCTGTGGCGAAGTTAAAATTATCGGCACCGGCCAGGCCGATGAGACCATCGACGCCCTTCTGCCCGATGAGAATATCATTGCCATCTCCGCCGTAAATTATGTCGGAGTTCGCGCCGCCGAAGATCATGTCCTGACCGTCGCCGCCATAGATGAGGTCGTCACCGTCACCGCCATAGAAGACGTCGGAGCCTTCGCCGCCAGCCAGAATGTCGTCGTCGGCATCGCCATAGAGGTAGTCGTTACCGGCGTCGCCGTAGAGCCAGTCGTTGCCGCTGCCGCCATAGAGGCCACCGAAAAAGCCGTCGTCGCCATCTCCACCATAGAGCTTGTCTTCGCCGTTCCCGCCGTAGAGCTCGTCTATGCCCCACCCGCCGTAGAGCTCGTCTTGACCGTCCTCGCCATAGAGATCGTCGTTGCCGATATCACCGAAGAGCATGTCGCCGTCGCCGCCGCCCGCTAGCACGTCGTTGCCGTTGCCTCCGCTGAGGTTGTCAGAACCTTCGCCACCGTACAGGCTGTCGTTGCCAACTCCGCCAAACATAAAGTCGGCGCCGTTATCGCCATGCAAGGTGTCGTTGCCTGATCCTCCGTCGAGAGAATCAAAACCATCTCCGCCGTAGAGAATGTCATTGTCGTCTTCCCCATAGAGGCTGTCGTCACCGGCGCCCCCGTAGAGCTCGTCGTTGCCAAATGAGCCCCACATTTTATCGTTGCCATCAAATCCCCAGCCAACATCGTCGTTGGTACTCAACCAGGGAGCTGAGGGGGCGGGAAAGAGGCCAAAGTTATGGGAATCATCACCAGGGGTGCCGAACCAATAATTGTGGATCGAACCAAGTCCGAAGGACATATTAAATCTCCATGCAAACTGTTACTATGAAATACTTTCATGCCGGCATTGCTGACATGCCGACTAGCGTTGATCTAATCTTTTGCTGTGATCAGCATCCAGAAGGGGAGCCATCCATTTCCTTTTGGATCAGGCGCTTAACACGCCAATCGGCGCCCAAACCGCACCACGGTCTGATGCCGTGCACGAGCCTAACGGGAGCGTCGCGCGGTTCCGGTCGGACCGGCTTCGTCTCAGTAGAAGGAGATGTCGCCGTGGGGATCGCCATACTTGACCACGATGTCGTGGTAGCCCTTGTCGGTGGGCGAGTTGTAGGTGACGACGAAGTTGCCGTCCTTCTGCCAGATGCTGTACTGGCCTTCACCGGGAGCCGAGGTGCCGCTCGCGTCGTAGCTGTACGAGCCCTTCAGGAAGATCTGGTCCGCATCGCTGAAGTCGTTGATGGTGTCGGCCTTGCCGGCATAGACGTCGCCGGTATCGGCCGTGTCGAAGTAGAAAGAGTCGGCCCCGCCAAGGCCGTAGAGCGAGTCGACGCCCGCGCCTCCGTACAAAATGTCATTGCCGGTCCAGCCAACGAGGAGGTCGTTGCCAGCGTCGCCGTAGAGCGTGTCGTTACCGTCGAGACCGTAGATGTAGTCGTCGCCGTCTCCACCGTAGAGTTGGTCGTCTCCGTTCCCGCCATTGAGCACATCGTGGCCAGCGTCGCCATAAAGGGTATCATTGCCGTCCTCGCCGAAGAGCACGTCTTCGCCATCCCCACCGTAGAGGGCGTCGTTGCCGTTCCCGCTGTAGATGCTGTCGTTGCCGTCCTCGCCATAAGCGACATCGTCGCCTTTGCCGGCGCTCGAGGAAAAAGTCTTATCGTCGTCCCCTGGGCCTCCGTACCAGATTTCGCCGGTTATTTCGTCACCTAGGGGCACGTAGAGAGCCTTACCATAAAGCGACATAGCGCACCTCTTCAACTTTGAAGGATAGTAGAGATCTCAATCTTTCCAAAGAACGATAAACGCTCAAATTCCGGGCAAGATTTTACACAAGCAAAGGGCCTGACGCTCTGAATGAACCCAACGGGAGTGTCGGTTCGCCGGGAGCGCGGCACGCGCATCAGTAGAAGGAGATGTCGCCGTGCGGGTCGCCGCCCTTGACCACGATGTCGTGCCAGCCGTCATCTGTCGTGGAGTTGTAGGTGACGACAAAGTTGCCGTCCTTCTGCCAGATGCTGTAGGAGCCCTCGCCGGGAGCCGAGGTGCCGCTCGCGTCGTAGCTGTACGAGCCCTTCAGGAAAATCAGGTCGGAATCAGTGAAGTCGTTGATGGTGTCGGCCTTGCCGGCATAGACGTCGCCGGTATCGGCCGTGTCGAAGTAGAAGCTATCGACACCGTCACCGCCATAGAGGCTGTCGACGCCCTTGCCGCCGTACAGGTCGTCGAAGACGTCTCCACCGTAAAGGGCATCGTTGCCGTCGCCGCCATACAGGATGTCGTAGCCGTTCTCTCCGTGGAGGATGTCGTTGCCGTTATCGCCAAAGAGAACGTCATGGGCGTAAACGCCGAGATCTTCCGAAGGACCGTTATCGCCCCAGAGGATGTCGTTGCCGTTACCGCCAAAAAGGCTGTCGAGGACACCGGCACCGCCGTAGAGGATGTCATCACCGTCGCCGCCGTCGAGCCCGTCGACGCCGTCGCCGCCCTTGAGGTAGTCGTTGCCGTCTTGGCCGTAGAGTGTGTCGTTGCCGGCACCTCCATTCAGGTAGTCGCCGCCGCCTCCGCCCCAGAGAATGTCGTTGCCGGCACTGCCACTGAGGGAGTCGCTGCCATCTTCGCCGAAAAGAGTGTCGTTGCCGGCACCACCCTCAAGGGTATCGCTGTCTCCGCCGCCATAGAGCAAGTCGATACCGTCGCCGCCGTACAGGTGATCATTCCCAGCCGAGCCAACGAGCCAGTCATCGTTCGCGCCACCGTATAGCTTATCGTCGCCGTCCCCGCCATAAAGTAAGTCATTACCGTTGTTGCCGAAGATTGTATCGTCTCCTGCCAGCCCGTACCCCTCGTCGTTTCCGTCCAGGTCGAATTGTCCGAATATATGAACATCGGGTCCACTGGTTCCAAGCCAAGAACTCATAGCTTAACTCCATTTTTGCTAGTACATCAGCCATAAGGTAAGAACTGCATGGATACAAATGCCGCTGTATTTGATAAAAGCTGAGCTCCTAACACGTGCGAAGGCGGCTCAGGCATATCGCGTGCTGTATAGGGTCGGTCGAGATGCACAGCCTTCTCTGGGCCTCTATATACGCCCGCATGGCTTCTGTGCAGGTTGAGCCGGCCCCGTTATCAAATTTGATATTCATCAAAGCGGCACTTATAGCGGAGAGCGTATACCTCGAAGCATTGTCGCACTCTACAAAAGATTGCTGCCAAACTACTGAGACAGATCCAGAGTATTCTATGATGTAATACCCGCGTGCTGTGCCGTTCGGATAAGAGATGACGTGAAATGTCCACCCGCGGTCGCCGCCAGGGCTGCGCTCATCCCTTTTCAGTACTTGCCCGAAACTTGACGGCGCGTTGTTTGCCCATAGTCTGGCCCACATGAGTTTAAGGTGGTCCGCCTTAAACTTGGAGGGGCTTACCTGGGACGCGCCTAGCATGCCAAGTCTGCATACCTCGGCAGAAGGCCCAGCCGCAGCTCCCTGATAAATGTAGCCACTTTTGACGCGCACCCAGCCGGGAGGAGGCTGGAAGTCTACAGCGATCCGTTCGCCCGCCTCCGTTACAACGGTAGAGAGGATGTCGGCACGGGTTGGGGCAACGGAGGCGGCCAATGAGACGGCGGCCAGAACTGCTGCCCGAAGGTGGGCATAGGGAGTAGAGCGACCCATGGGGGCCTCCATTTGAACTCGATGGCAGTGACATGCCGTTGGAGTGCGGTGTTTAACGAAGTGAAAAAGTATAGCCGAATATTACAATTCTATTCGAATCCATGCTTTTACTCAGCGGTTAGTATCAAATAATCGGCTAAAGTTATAATTTAAGTCTAAAATTCTCAGACAATCTGCGAGGTAGATACCGTGGACAGTTCTTATGTGCGGCCGGCTAGTCGAGCAAGGTGGCTCCGGCCGGCGACACGTCCAGTCACGCGCATCCGCAGATGTCGCATAATCAGCACGCCTCCCTTCGCGTAAGTCGAGTTATGGAAACGGGTATCCCGCTAGGCAGACCCGGCGGGAGCACCGCGCGGTTCCGGTTGGAGCGGCTTCGTCTCATTTGAAGAAAATGTTGCCGTGTGGATCGTCGCCCTTGACCACAATGTCGTGGAATCCGTTGTCGGTGGCCGAGTTGTAGGTCACGATCCAGTCAGTGCCCTTCTGCCAGATGCCGTACTGCCCTTCGCCAGGCGTGGCGGTGTCGCCGGCGTAGCTGTACGGGCCCTTTAGGGCGATCTGGTCGGCTTCGCTGAAGTCGTAGATTGTGTCGGCCTGATTGTACATCGGTTTCAGATATGTTTGACCAGTATCTATGAAGTTGTTAAGGCTGCCAGTTTGGCTGATCAGAATTCCCAGATTGGGGTACTCGCCAGTGTCGCCCTTGTCGAAGTAGAAGGTGTCAGCGCCGTCGCCGCCGTAGAGCGCATCGGTACCTGAGCCACCCTTCAGCCAATCATTGCCGTCGCCCCCATAGAGCGTGTCGTCACCCTCATTGCCGTTGAGAGTGTCACCGCCGACGCCGCCATAGAGCGTGTCGTTGCCGGCGACGAGCGTGCCAAAGCCATCGCCCTCAAGATAATCAAAGCCGTCGCCGCCATAGAGCGTGTCGTTGCCATCATTGCCGTAGGCAAAGTCGCTGCCGTCGCCGCCGATAACAAGGTCGTTGCCGGCCTCGCCCTCGAGGTAGTCGTCATCAGCACCGCCGTCCAGCGTGTCCTCGCCCGTGCCGCCGTAGAGATCATCCTTCCCGCTCTCGCCATAGAGCTTATCGTTGCCGTCGTTACCGGTGAGAATGTCGTCGTCGTTTCCAGCGAAGAGCGCGTCATCACCGTTGTCGCCGGTAAGAAAGTCGTCGCCATCCCCGCCGAACACGGTGTCATTGCCGTCATCGCCCAAAATAAGGTCGAAGCCAGCGTCGCCGAGGAGTACGTCGTTGCCATCATCGCCGTCGACAAGGTCATTGCCGTCGCCACCGTACAGGAGGTCGTCGTCACTACCGCCGTAGAGTTCGTCTTTGCCGTCACCGCCGTAGAGCTTGTCGTTGTACTTGTTACCGGCGATGATGTCGTCGCCTCCCGAGCCGTAGCCCAAGTCGTTCTCATCTATATCAGGGACGGAGAAAATCCCCGAGAAGACCCCAAAGTAATGGATGTCATTTGTGTTAGTGCCATTCCAAGTAGACATGATTTTGTCCTTAACTAAGCTATTTAAATTCCTGCCATAAGACTGTCCTGCATCGACAGAGAAAAATGTGGGCGAGAATAATCCAGGCCCGGCCGCTAGACAGCTACTCTTTTCAGAATTTCAGCAGTCGAAGAATTAAAAAGCGAAATATAAGTGTAAGTATGTGATATACATCACAGACAAATGAAATTTTTTCATTATTTGCGCAAGTAATAGTGCATAATATAGACAAAATACAATTATAATATGTGTATTTTTCTAAAATCTATCTTTAGAAATGCTTTCTGGCAGGCATTCTTCCCGCAGATCGATGTCCCACTATGTTGGCGAAGCTTTGCTGAGAGCCATACCGGATCGTCCTGCCGTGTGCCCGGCTGCGGCGTTGGCGTGCCGATCTGGGCGTTCAAGGGATGAGACAGCGCCGACTGGGCTCAGAATAGCCGGTCATCGGCCCTGCACGGCCCAGAGCCGCGCCCTAGCTTGGCTGGCATGGCGACAAACCAGACCGTCAATGAACTGCTGGGGCAGGGGCTGATCTCTCAAGAGGACGTAGCCGCGGCCGTCGATGCGGCTGCGGTCGCGCCATCCACCCGCCTCTTGCCCGTCGGCATGGCCTACACGTTGAACTTGACCGGCTTCCTGCGCGTGCACCCCTTCGTGGCTAAGACGCTGAGAGACCCTGACGCGAGCCAAACGCTTAAGAGGGCGGCTCTAAACAAGGTCATCCTCACGGCACGGTTGGAGGCCCGATGAGCCCGGTTCGTTTCTCTCGGCCTTGGTCAGGACCCGCCTTTACGGTGAGCGGGGCGCTGATCGTGCTGGGATGGTTCGTGGCCGCGCTGACCTGGCTCGCCCACTGACCGAACCCAACGCTTCCCTGCGCGCTGGACAAGCGTGCCGCGACCTATCCGGATTGGTCGGGCGGGTGGCGCAGGGGGCGGTAGGCTGGCTGCTCCATAATTCCCCTTACGCGAAGGAAGCCGGGCGCATTATGCGAATTCCGCGGCCTCGCGCGTGAGAACAGGCCCCTGACAGCTGGGTCAGCGCCCCGGGCTTCCGCCATGCGTCGTCGCGGGAGCGCCGGTTGACGAGCCGCCAGACGAGGTGCCCGCCGACCCGGCAGCGCCGGCGCCCGTCCTCGACTGAGAGGCCGTGCCCGGCTGGTTGCCGCCAGCTCCCATGTTGCTGCTACCGCCCTTGCCGGCTCCCATGGAGCCACCGCTTCCGCTCGTTCCTGCACCGCCGGCTCCGCCTGCACCGCCACCGGCCCCTCCGGCGCCGCCACCTTGAGCAAGAGCAAAGCTGGCGCCGCCGAGAAGGAGAGCCATGGCCATGAGCGGCGTGCGCAGATCCCTGGCGTTCATCTTCAACTCCCGTTGCTGAAATTTGGACGCCCCGTCTGTGGGGTTCCTCTCTCGCCAACCGAACGCCGGGAGAGCTGTTCCAGCCTGAGGCAGCCGACGAAACTATGCAGCTGACCGGCTGCTGCCTGTTCCCCGCCCCGCAGGCGTGAGCGGAAAGGAACACGTCTGGTCGCCGCTGTTTTGGCCCCTGCAACGAACACATAGGATCCCTGCATAGTAAGTTGCCGAGCTCGGGACCGCCCGAGAGGAACTTGCTTCAGCTAAGAAGCGAACGCCGTAGATTTGCGGCAACTTCAGCAGAAATTATCCTTAACGAGGGTAAGCAATAAATCTTGGCCCTATCTTCGCACTGGTTGCCCAAACGGGGTTGCTGGTGTCCAGATCTGGGGCAGTAAGCCTCGAAATGGATCATCATAGTATTTTGGTTCTTCGCGTTCTGCCCACAAGTAAGGGGTGCCCAGATGGTCTGTGACGTGGATGTTGCCGTCGCCGTGCTCGCATCGAGCCCCTTTGTGCAAGAGGGCATGGCCGCCCTCCTCAGCGGATCACGCTTTCGGGTCACGAGCGCGTCCGCAGCGACAAGCGAGGCCCTTCCTCCTGCAGAGGATCAGGTCCGTCCCGCCCTCATCCTCGCAGCGCCCGAGGATGCATCCGGGTTCGAGGCACTTCGCAGGCTGCAAGCCACGTATCCAGAGGCGAAGCTTGTCATCTTCGGGCGCGCCGCAGCACCGGAGAGCTTGCCGCGGGACCTCTGCCTCTCCGCCCAGGCGGTGCTCGATTATGCGATCAGCCGCGAGGCGCTGCTCAGCGTCCTCGAGGTGCTCATGTCGGGCATGACGGTCCAATCCGCCAGTCTGTTCTCTTGGCTCTTTGCGCCGCCGAGCACCTCTAGCCCTGCATCCGCAGACCAGCAGCCCATCCTGGTCGGCGAGGACCCGACGGGGCAGAGCGGCACAGGTGCGCCGCCCCGCCATCCGCTCTCAGGCCGCGAACTCGACGTGCTGCGCAGTCTGGCGGAAGGTACCTCCAACAAGCTGATCGCCCGCAAGTACGATCTGGCCGAGGCGACGGTGAAGGTGCACGTCAAGGCGATCATGCGCAAACTGGGGACGCGGAACCGCACGCAGGCCGCGATCTGGGCATGCGAGCATGGCATCCAGCCGGAACTGGCGCGGGTCTGAACAGCGGTACCGCGCTCCATAACGCCCAACCTGCGAACGAGCCGGGATCGCGCGGCATTTTGATTTCCAGACACACAAACCTAACAGGATTAAGTGCCTGGAAAACCGTCGTTTTCCTGGCATGGCGCGTTGCGCCGTTTGGAACGTTCCACTGGGGCAAGCCCTATTGGAACGACGCGCAGGGGACTGATGATCTCGTCCTACGCTGGCCGCGGTTTTCGATGCCGAGCGCACGCAGGCAAGCCAGGAGCGCATAGGTCTGGGACGCGGCTTCGGTCCGTCTATGTACGTGCCGGCAAGTGCTCAGTCAGGCATGTACACCGGACGACGGCAGGCGGATCGGGTTAACCTCGGTAGGGCCGCCTACCCTATCAGGCGCCGCCCCGCGGTGACGGGAGGACCGCCGCATGGAGTTGACTGCCGCAACGATCGTTGTCGCCTTTGCTGGTGTCTTCCTGATCTGCTTCATGAAGGGTGCGTTCGGAGGCGGGTTCGCCATCGTGGGCATTCCGCTGTTGTCGATCGTGATGGATCCGGTGACGGCCGGTGGCCTGCTGGCGCCATTGTTCGTCGCGATGGACCTGTTCGCATTGCGATACTGGAAGCCCTCGACTTGGTCCAAGCCGGACCTCATGCTGCTGTTGCCGGGCCTAGTGATCGGGATTGGGTTCGGCTACCTGCTATTCCGTGTCCTGGACCACCGCGCCATAGCGATCGTAATGGCGGCGATTACGCTGATCTTCGTTGGCCTCTGGTTTGTCGGAGGTGCGAAGGTGACGATCCGTCCGCGTTCGGCGCCGAAGGCGGTCACAGCCGGCCTCGCATCGGGCGTTACCACCATGGTAGCTCATTCGGGAGGGCCGCCTCTGGCGATGTATCTCCTGCCACTCGGCTTGAGCAAGGAAGTCTATGCAGGTACGACGAGCCTATTCTTCACCGTGGGCAATTTGATAAAGGCGGTGCCTTGGCTGATGTTGGTGAGGCCATCGGGCAATATCCTGATATTGATGGTGATTTGCGCGCTCGCCATTCCCACTGGGGTATGGCTTGGTTGGCGGCTTCACGGAAGGCTAGACCAACGTCAGTTGTATCAGGCTTGTTACGGACTATTGATCATCACGGCGCTGAAGTTGTTGTGGGATGGTATCTCTGGATACCTTGCTTGAACTTGGACTGCGAGTGTCCGCACTGGGTTAAAACGGCGCTTTACGCTATATCTACCGCGCCCGGTTCCATTCGGAGGGGCGTTTTCCATTCCATAACGCCCAGTCCGCGGCCCAGCGCGCTCGCGGGATACCCCTTCGGTAGGCTTGCCGCTGGAGGGCTGCGCTTTAGCTTCCTTCCATGGGGCGGTCTCGGACGGTCAAGCAAGCTGACGCTCTTCCACCTTGGCGCGAGGTCACGCCCGATGACTTCCTGCGCGAGACCTACAAGGCGACGCTGGCGGCCGAGAAGCACCTGATCCGGGCGCGAGAGAATGGCCAGCTTCGATTGCGGCTGATCCTGCGCGAGGCCAAGGACCTGAAATACGGCGCCTTCCGTGATCCGCTCTGGCCCTACGACTACAAGTACGGCACCCACCACATGCTCCGGGACGTGGATGAGGTGGTGATCGAGACCCGCGACGGTCGGCGCCACTTGGTCGAGCGTCTGAGGGCAACTCAGGCGAGCCCGCTTGCGGCCCAAGCGCGCCCGTGACGCGGATCGGCATGATCGCGTGCCGCCGCCCAGAGAACCAGGGCTCGTCCCATAGCTCCGCTTACGCGAACTGGGCGGCTCCATAACGCTCAATCCGTGCGGATGGGCCGGGACCGCACGGCATTTTGATTTCCAAACACACCAACCTAACAGGTTGAAGTGCTTGGGAAACCGTCGTTTTCCATGCATGGCGTGCTGTTTGGAGCGGTCCATTGGGGCAAGCCCTATTGGAACACCGCCCTGAGATCGCGCCCGCCGGCCCGTTGATGTGCCTTGCTAGTTCCATGGCGAGCGGCAGGACGCTTTGCGCGAATGGCGCAGGATATGTCCTGAGCTCTCCACACCTGCCGCACCGGGTTACCAGCGTGATTCAGATCACAGTTG
>NZ_JBAWTG010000016.1:0-94437 GCF_037106235.1 Methylobacterium nigriterrae
TGAAGGCGAACCGCACGCCCAGCCCACGGATGCCACCCGTAGACGACGACACCGTCGTCGCCACCGCCGGTACTATGGGTCTTGTGCTGAGAGGTTGTACAATCGACAGCGCCTCCACTCAGCCCTCGGGTACCGTACGCCTGAGCAGGCCGAGCAGCGCTGGGCAACGTAACCTCCGTGTCCACAAAAACGGGGGAGGATCAAGGGTGGCGACCTGACCGTAATCGCGCTGCAGTTCGGCGAGAAACCGATGCAGGTCCAACCGATCCGCCTCGGAATCCCAATTCAGGTAGCGCAGACGGCCATTCACCCGGTCAATGATCAGCTTCTGCGTCTCGAACACCTTGACGGCGTGCTCGTGCAGCACCCGGACCGTGCGCTCCACGCGGGTGTCGGCCTCGCGCAGCACGTCGCCGCGGTTGTGCCAGCTCGCCAGCACCAGAATGGCGACCGGGAGAAGCACGGATACCGCCACAAGAATGCGCCCGCCGCGCAGGGCCGCGCCGGGATTCCGCCGCGGAAGCGTGGAAGACGTCTCGATGCCCTCCGAGGCACGGCCGTAGCCCATGATAACGTCAGGCCCCCGGCGACGAATCGCTCTTGATCATCCGAAATCGAGCCTAGCGACAGGACGGGGCACGAAAAGACGGTGCGCGCTCGAAACAGAATCATGCCTTCCGGATGGCCAACCAACAGCGGCAAATGCGCGGGCCTCACTCCTTTGGATCGGCGGACTCGTCGCGGCCGGAGCGCTCCGCCAGGCGCGCCAGGGTCGTCAGCTCGCGGAACCAGGCACGGACGGGTTTGGCCGGGGTGCCGCCCCAGCGGCTGCCGGGTGGAACGTCCCGGTTCACGTTCGAGGAACCGGCGATCTGCGAGCCCTTGCCGATGCGCAGGTGGCCGACGACGCCGACCTGTCCGCCCAGCACCACGTAATCCTCCAGCGTCGTCGAGCCCGAGATGCCGACGCCCGAGACGATGACGCAGTGGCGCCCGATCACAACGTTATGGGCGATCTGCACGAGGTTATCGATCTTCGTCCCCTCCCCGATCACCGTATCGCGGCTCGCGCCCCGGTCGATCGTGGTGTTGGCGCCGATCTCGACATCGTCCTGAATCACGACGCGGCCGATCTGAGGCACCTTGAGATGGCTCGCGCCCATGGCGAAGCCGAAGCCATCCTGCCCGATCCGCGCGCCGGGATGAACGATCACCCGGTTGCCCACGAGTGCGTGGGTCAGCGTCGCGCCAGCGCCGACCGCGCAGTCGCGGCCGATGCGGACGTTTGGCCCGATCGCCGCGTTGGCGCCGATCACCGTGCCGGAACCGATCTCGGCGCCTGGCCCGACGACGGCGCCGGGATCGATCTGCACCCCGGCCTCGAGACGGGCTTCCGGATGAACATGCGCGCCCGGTGCGACTCCCGCCGAGAAGAACAGCGAGCCCGGCCGCATCGCGTCCGGATGAAGACGGGCGAGAAGCGACGCGTAAGCCCGGTAAGGGTCCCGGGTGACGAGGGCGACCGTCTCCAGCGGCACCCGGGCCGCGAAGCGCGGAGAGACGAGGCAGGCCCCCGCCCGTGTCGCCGCGAGCGCGTCCGCATAGCGCGCGTTGTCCATGTAGGCGAGGTCGCGCCGGCCGGCACTCTCGAGGGGCGCGGCCCCCGTGAAGGCCTGAGCGGAATCCGCACCCTCCGGCAGTGCTACGCCGGCAGCCTCAGCGATCTCGCCGAGGCTGAGAGGCACGTTGGCGGTGAAGAAGACGGGATCGGACATGCCGGACAACGCGCCGGCCGGCGAACCGGCGCGGCGCGCGAGCTTTTTCTTAGAAGCGCGAGCCGCCGGAGAAGCGGAACGCCTGGGTCTGATCCTTGCCGACGCGGAAGTTCGTGCCGGGCACCCGCACGCCCTCGTCCTTCGTGAGCGCGTAGGCGTAGTCGAAGCGGATCGGGCCGAGCGGCGAGTTCCACAGGATCGACGCACCGATCGACGAGCGGATCGTGGCCGAGTCGTGGACGTTCACGCATTCGGGCTCGACGCCGAGGGTGAAGGCGTTGAAGTTGCAGGCCCCGTTCGGCGAGACGCCGTTGATGAAGGCATCGCCGTTCACGTTGAAGGCGCGCCGGCCGTGATATCCGAACAGCGTGCCGGCATCGGCGAAGACGGCGCCCTTCAGGCCGAGATCGCGCGGGATGCCCCAGATCGGGAACTGCACCTCGACGGTGCCGCCGACATAGGTCGACCCGCCGATCGCATTCGAGCGGCTGTCGGCGATGCCGACGTCGCGCGGGCCGATACCGTTCGGCGCGAAGCCGCGGACGAGCGACGGGCCGAGGAAGAACTGGTCGGTGATGCGCAGCGGGTTGCCGTCGAGGGCCTGCACGTTACCGCCCTGGATGCGGACGAAGCCGACCACGTCCTCCCAGAGTTCCTTGTAGTAGCGGGCGTCGCCGGTGACGCGGAAGAACTTCGAGTCGCCGCCGAGGCCGGCCACGTCGGGCTTGAGCTCGGCGTAAAGGCCGTTGCGTGGCGAGCTGACGTTGTCCAGCGTCGAGTAGGCTAGCGTGAGGCCGGCGAGCGAGGTCAGGGTGTTGCCCTGCGAGCCCTTGAGCGCGATCGACGCCTCGCCGTCATAGGCGCAGAGTGGGTACTGGGAGAGACCGCCGACATTCTGCCCGTTGAGGACCGTGCCAGGCGCGTAGGTCTGCGTGTAGCCCGGGATCGGAACCGAGCAGTCGTTGTACGGGCGCTTGATCGTGTTCGGGACCTTCAGCTCCGTGTTGTAGAGCGAGTACCGCATCGTCAGGCCGAATTCTTCCGTGATCGGAAGACCGACGCGGAGCTGGCCGCCGTAGACGGTCGTCTCGTAGCGCGAGTAGCGGGTCAGGTCGCTGTACTTGTAGAAGGCGTCGAAGCCGGCCGCGAGGCGGTAGCCGAGGAAGTACGGCTCCGTGAATGAGAAGTCGAAGCCGCGCGAGTACTGGCCGCCGGTGCCGGCGACGCGAACGTACTGGCCGCGGCCCAGGAAGTTCGATTCCGAGACCGAGACCTCGCCGATGATGCCGTCCTGCGTGGAGTAGCCGCCGGCCACCGAGAACGACCCAGTGGGCTGATCCTCGACGTCGATGTTGATGATCACGCGGTCGGGCGAGGAGCCGGGCTCGTTGGAGAAGCGAACCTTCTTGAAGAAGCCGAGGCCGTTCAGGCGGCGCTCGGCCCGGTCCGTCAGCACGCGGTTATAGGCGTCGCCCTCGGCGATATCGAGCTCGCGGCGGATGACGTAGTCGCGGGTGCGGGTGTTGCCTCGGATGTTGATGCGTTCGACGTAGACGCGCGGCCCGTCCTCGACCACGAAGCCGAGGGCGACCTGATGCGTGGCGCGGTCGCGCTGACCGGTCGGGCGGACCTGGGCGAAAGGATAGCCCTGGCGGGCGACCTGGGTGGTGACGCCGGTCAGGGTCTTCTCGACATCCTCGGCGTTGTAGACGTCGCCGACTGCGGCACGGACTTCGCCGTCGAGGCTCTGCGTGTCGAGGCCGGGCAGACGCGAGTCGATCGCGACGGCACCGACGCGGTACTGCTCGCCCTCCTCGACCGTGACCGTGATGACCCAGCCGGACTTCTCGCCCTCGACGTAGCGGGCATCGGCGTTGACGACGCGGAAGTCGGCGTAGCCGTTCTTAAGATAGAATCGGCGGACGAGATCGAGATCGTTGGTGATGCGGTCCGGATCGTAGACGTCCGAGGTCTTGATGAAGCTCAGGAAGTTCATCTCGGAGGACGACATCAAGTCCTTGAGCTTCGACTCCGAGTATGCCTGGTTGCCGACGAAATTGATCGCGACGATGCCGGTCTTGTCGCCCTCGTCGATCGTGTAGATCACGTCGACGCGGCCGTTCGGAAGGTCGACGGTGCGGTAGGTCACCTTCGCGGTGCCACGGCCAGCCCGGCGATAGATCTCGCGGATGCGCTGGATATCGGCGTTGACGATGGCCTCGCTGAAGGGACCGCGCGCCTTAGCCTCGACCTCGCCCTCGAGCGTGCCCTTCTCGACCTTCTTGTTCCCTTCGAAGACGACGCGGTTGATGATGTTGTTCTCGCGGACCGTGACGACGGTGCGGCCGCCGCCCTGCGAGACCCTCACGTCCGAGAACATGCCGCTCGCCAAGAGATTGCGGCGGGCCTCTTCAGCGGAGCCTGAGGCGGTTCCGGTCACGTAGGACCGGATCGTATCGGCATCGACGCGCTTGTTACCCTGGACGACGATCTGCTGCGCCTGCGCGGCCCCGCCCAGCACGACACCGGCAGCTGCGGCGGCGACTAGGACGATGGTCCGTTCCACCGACCTACGCCGGCGCTTCCCCGTCATCGACATCATGTAATCGCCCGTCTGTTTTATTGTCGGCACGGGTTCACACCCGTAGGAAGGCGGTCGTTGTCCGGCCGTCCTGCCCTCTGGTCCCAGCCCAGCTTCTAGCGGGATTCCCCTGGGAAGCAAACGCTCCGAGGGGCCCGGCTCAGGGGATTTTGCCGGGTCGTGGCCTTCGCGCCACTTAACGCTATCGGACGTCTCCGGAGGTTCGCTCGACAGGGTGAACGCCGCGTAAATACCGACGACGTCGACGTTTTTCAAAACGGTGCGCGATCCCGTTCAGCGAACCCTAACCATTCCGCCCCGGCCCCGGCACCACCCGGAGGTGCAATCTGGGCGCAATTGCGGCCACGCGATCGCCGATCGAGCGCGTAGCGCGAAGGGTATCAAGCGAGACGATGGGCCGTCATTCCGTCAATTAGTAATATAGTCTTACAAGGGGCCTTGCGGCAGACGCCAAGCTCAGGTGCCGCGTCCCCACGAGGCGCCGAGATTGAGGATGTCGTTCCACGCAGCGAACAGCATGAGCATCAACACGAGGGCGAGGCCGATCCGGAAGCCGATCTCCTGGGCGCGCTCGCTCAGGGGGCGGCCGCGCACGACCTCAAAGGCGTAGAACAGGAGATGCCCGCCATCGAGGAGCGGCACCGGGAACAGGTTGAGGAGGCCGATCGAGACCGAGAGCAGAGCGATCAGCCCGATCAGGCCTCCGACACCGCCGACCTTCGCGACCTCGCCCGAAACCCGTGCGATCCCGATCGGGCCGGAGAGCTGATCGGCGGATTCTCGGCCGGTGATCAGCTTGCCGAGATACGAGAAGGTGCGCTCGACGACGAAATAGGTCTCGTGGACGCCGAGAGCGACGGATTCGCCCGCCCCGTAATGGACGAGCTTGGCCTCCGTGCCCTTCGGACCCTGGATGCCGAGGCGCCCGAGGCGGTGACGGCCGAACGGGGTTCGCTCCTCGTAGACCTCCGGCGTTGCCGTCAGCGTCTTCTCCTCGCCGGCGCGCTCGATCGTGAAGGTGAGCGTCGTATCGGCGCTTGACGACACGGTGCGCTGCATCGCGATGAAGTTGCCGATCGGGCTCCCGTCGATCGCCTTCACGATGTCGCCGGGCTCAAAGCCGGCCCGTGCCGCGGCGCTGTCGGGCATCACCGCCTCGACGCGCGGCGGCAGCTCGAAGCGCCCGCCGATCCAGATGGCGCCGCTGAACAGAACGATGGCCAGGATGAAGTTCGCGATCGGGCCCGCGGCGACGATTGCGGCGCGCTTGCCCACGGGCTGGGTCGGAAAGCTGATCGCCCGCTCGTGCGGGCTCATGCGCGCCACGACCTCCGGATCCGGCACACTCGCGCCGTTGGCGTCACCGTAGAACTTCACGTAGCCGCCAAGCGGGATGGCGCAGAGCTTCCAGCGCGTGCCGTGCCGGTCGTTGAAGCCGAACAGCTCGGGGCCGAAGCCGATCGAGAAGGCGTTGACGCCGACGCCGCACCAGCGCCCGACGAGGAAGTGCCCCATCTCGTGCACGAACACCACGATGGTGAGCACGATCAGGAACGGGATCACCGCGCCGAAGAAGCCCGTGGCGGTGCCGCCCATGGCGTTCAGAAAGTCCATGCGTCGTTCCTCGCGGCCACTCGCCAGGGCCGTCGCAACCGTCCTAGCAGATCGGAAGGCTGCCAAGCCAACGCAAACCCGCGTAAGGGAGCGCGATCGTCGCACGTCCTCCGGGGCGGCGCGAGCGTACCGACCGGCCGGCACGCGCTTTCCCCGCTATCCAGGCTCGCTCAATGGCCGCCGGACGCGCCGGACGCGCCGCGCGGGCGCCGGATCAGCGACGTCGCGCAGGCCATTGCGAGGAACAGAACGGTCAGCACGAGGAATACGTCGGAAAAGCTCATCAGGAGGCCCTGAACCCGGACCGTGTTCATCATCGCCTTCAAAGACATGGAGGCAGCATCACCCCCCAGCGCCTCGAACTGGCGGCGCGTCAGGTCGAGGCGCTCCAGCACGGCCGTGCTCGTCCAGGTGAAGCGCTCGTGCAGCCGCATGAGGTGGAGGTCCCAGCGGTCGTTCAGGAGCGTGTTGATGAGTGCGAGCCCGACTGCGCCGCCGAGATTGCGCGTGAGGTTGTAGAGGCCCGAGGCGTTCTTCATCCGGGCCGGCGGCAGGGTGCCCAGCGCGATGTTGTTGATCGGGATCATGCACAGCATCAGCGAGCAGCCGCGTAGGACCTGGGGCAGCAGCAGTTCCCAGAAATCCCAATCCTTGGTCAGCCCGGTTACGATTCAGGTGCCGGCGGCAAACCCCGTGAAGCCGATCGCCATCAGCACGCGCGGATCGGCCTTGCCGGAGAAGCGGCCGGCGATCGGCGCGGTCGCGAACATCGCGAGCCCCGACACGAACATCGTCTCGCCGATCTGCAGCGCCGAGTAACCGCGCACCCGGCCAAGGTAGACGGGATAGAGGTAGGTCAGCCCGTAAAGTCCGATGCCCATCACGAAGCTGAAGATGCAGCCCGCCGCGAAGTTGCGGTCCCCGAAGGCCCGCAGGTCCACGATCGGCTCGCGCGCGGTGAAGGCCCGCCAGAAGAAGGCCGTGCCTGAGACCGCGCAGACGATCGCGCAGGCGAGGACCGCCTCATCCGCGAGCCAGTCGTGGTTCGGTCCCTCCTCTAGCACGTATTCGAGGCAGCCGAGGAAGCTCGCCATGAAGGCGAGGCCGAACCAGTCGAAGTGCTTGAACAGGTCGAGGTTCGGCCGGTCGAAATCGACGAGGCAATAGGTCGAGATCGTGACGAGGATGCCCGGCACGACGTTGATGAGGAACAGCCAGTGCCAGGAGAACAGGTCGGTGAGATAGCCGCCGACCGTGGGGCCGATGGTAGGGGCAAGCGTCGCCACGAGCCCGATCATCGGCGAGACGATGCCGCGCTTCGAGGCCGGAAAGATCGTGAAGGCCGAGGCGAAGACGGTCGGGATCATGCCGCCGCCGATGAAGCCCTGCAGCGCGCGCCAGACGATCATCTCGTTGATCGAGGTGGAGGTGGCGCACATCAGGCTCATAAGGGTGAAGCCACCCGAGGCAATGACGAACATCCAGCGCGTCGAGATCACCCGCGACAGGAAGCCCGAGAGCGGGATCATGATCACCTCGGCGATCAGGTAGCTCGTCTGCACCCAGGGGATCTCGTCGGCCGAGGCCGAGAGGCCGGCCTGGATCTCATTCAGCGAGGCCGAGACGATCTGGATGTCCAAGATCGCCATGAACATCCCGAAGACCATGCAGAGGAACGCCACCATGCGGCGGCGGTCGAGCGGCGGTTCCGACATGGCGGCGAGCGGGGCGGTGGTGGCCGAGGCGGCCATGGCTGAATCTAGTGCTGGCCGGCCGTGCGCACGCGGCTTCCGGCCGCAGACGCTCCGTCCCGGGTGTCGACCCGCACCGTCACCGAGAGTCCCGGCCGCAGGAGCCCTTCGCGGGCGACCTCCTCCGGGACGCGCACGCGCACCGGCAGGCGCTGGACGATCTTGGTGAAGTTGCCGGTGGCGTTGTCGGGCGGCAGCAGGCTGAACACCGAGCCAGAGGCGGGGGAGAGGTACTCGACCTCACCGACGATGTCGCGGTCCGGATAAGCGTCGACCGCAATGTGCACGGACTGGCCGGGCCGCATCCGGGCGAGCTGCGTCTCCTTGAAATTGGCATCGATCCGGACGCTCTGCAGCGGCACGAGCGCCGCGATCCGCGAGCCCGGCGACACGTAGGCACCAGCTTCCACCGCCTTGTTGCCGATGACTCCGTCGAAGGGCGCGCGGATCGTCGTGAAGGCGAGGTCGCGCGCGGCGCGATCCTCCGCGTTCTGCAGCTCAACCGCGAGACTCTCGGCCTCGCGACCCTGCGCGCGCAGCACCTCGACATTCGCCCTGGCAGCGACGAGTGCGGCCTCCGCCCCCTTGACGGCCGCGTCGGTGCGGTCGCGGTCGGCGCGCGCCTGCTCGATGCGGGAGCGGGCGACGAAATCCGACTTCTCGAGCTGCTGCTGGCGGAGATAGTCGGCGGCAGCCCGCACTGCGTCGGCCTTCGAGGCCTCGATCTGCGCCGCCCCCTGCGCGATCTGTGCCTGGGCGGCCTCGATCTGGTGGCCGATCCGATCGATCGTCGCCCGCTGCGTCAGGAGCTTGTCGTGCGCGGCATCGAGGGCGAGGCGGTAGTCGCCGTCGTCGATCGTGGCGATCACATCGCCCTTCAGCACCGATTGGCCGTTCTTGACCGGGACGGAAGCGAGATAGCCCGGAACCTTGGCGGCCAGGACCGAGATGTCGGCCTGGACGTAGGCGTCGTCCGTGGAAACGAAGAAGCGGCCGGTGGTCCACCAATCCTGCGCTTTGGAGGCGCCCCCTGCGAGCGCCGCCGCAAGCAGGCTCAGAACGGCGAGCCTCCTGACGGGGCGCCGCATCGGCACCTCTGCGGCGGGACGCGCCTGTGCGCCGGCGAACGGTGCGGCCGGGGCGTCTGCGCGCTCCGCCCGCCCCTCTTCCACCGCCTCGAAGGTCGGTCCATCCTGCACGGCACCTTCATCACGGAGCGACATCGCCGATATCTGCCGAATCGTTGTGACCGAACCGTTCGGTCAGCCCGCGGCCCACGTTGACGCGGCTCGCGATGACGAGATATCTAAGATGACTGAACGGTTCGGTCAATGAGGAAACAGTCTATGTCCGTCGACGCGGCAATCCTGGAGGCGAGCCCGGCCGAGGGCGAGAGCGACAAGCGCCGCCAGATCCTTGAGGGCGCACGGGCGGTTTTCATGAGCGCGGGTTTCGATGGGGCCAGCATGGGCGAGATCGCGCGTTCGGCCGGTGTCTCCAAGGGCACGCTTTACGTCTATTTCGACAGCAAAGAGGCCCTGTTCGAGGCCCTGACGTTGCGGGAGAAGCGAGGCCTCGCTGAGGCCCTGTTCCGCCTCGACGCCGACGATGTGGACGTGCGAGCGGTACTGACGCGCCTCGGCCGCACCTACCTGACGGAGATGATGCGGCCCGAGCATGTGGCGATCGTCCGCATGGTGATCGGAGCGACGGAGAAGTTCCCGCGTTTTGGGCAGGCCTTCTACGAGGCGGGCCCCGAGCAGGGCGCCGCCCGGCTGGCCCGCTATCTCGACGCGCAGGTCGGAGCCGGACGTCTGCGGATCTCCGGCACGGAGCTTGCCGCCAAACACTTCCTGCACCTGTGCCAAGCGGGTCTTCTGACGCGTCTCCTGTTCGCAGCGGGTGGCCCCGTCACCGAGGCCGAGACTCGTCATCAGGTCGACGAGGCCGTACGGGTGTTCTTCGCCGCCTACGGATCCGAGGTCTGAGCGATCAGACCTCCTCGCGCCGCCGCGAAAGCGTCTCGGCGCTCCAGGCACGCACATGAGCGTCGATCGCCAGCGCCTCGTCAACGTCGGCCGGCGCATCCCGATAGGTGCCGGTGAAATGCGCGCAGGCCCGCTCCACGAGGTCGGCAATGCCGTAGAAGGCAATCTCGCCGCGGATGAAGGCCGCGACAGCGATCTCGTTGGCTGCATTCATCACGGTCGGTGCGGCACCCCCCTCCGCGAGCGCGGCCCTGGCGATGGCGAGGCAAGGGAAGCGCGCCTCGTCCGCCGGCTCGAAGGTGAGGCTGCCCGCCGCCGCGAGGTCAAGATTACGGCCCCGCGCGATTTTCAGGCGATCTCCGAGACCGAGGCAATGGGCGATCGGCACGCGCATGTCGGGCATGGCGAGGCCTGCCGTCACTGCCCCGTCTCGCCAATGAACGAGACCGTGCACGATCGATTGCGGGTGCACGATGACGTCGAGGCGATCCGGCTCGATGGCGAAGAGATGGTGTGCCTCGATCAGCTCAAGCCCCTTGTTCATGAGGGAGGCGGAATCGATGTTGATCTTCATGCCCATTGACCAAGTCGGATGGGCGGCAGCTTCCTGCGGCGTGGCCGCCGCGATCCGCTCGCGGGTCCAAGTGCGGAACGGACCGCCCGACGCCGTGATGGTCATCTTGGCAACGTCCGAGACCCGGCCATCGCCGAGCGCCTGCGCGAGGGCGTTGTGCTCGGAATCCACGGGCAGCAGGCGCGCCTTGTAGCGGGCCGCGTCGCGCATGAAGGCGTGCCCGGCGCAGACGAGGCTCTCCTTGTTGGCGAGTGCGACCGTGCGGCCGAGCCGGAGTGCCGCGTGGGTCGGCCTCAAGCCTGCTGCCCCGCTCACGGCTGCGACTACGATGTCGGCTTCGCGCGCGACCGCCTCGAGCACGGCGGACTCGCCCGCGCCGTTGGCAATGCCGGAGCCCGACAGCGCCTGGCGCAGGGCCGGCCCGGCGCCCTCGTCGGCAAGCGCCGCGAAATCGGCCCTCAGCTCGCGGGCGAGCTCGGCGAGCGCCGCCGCATCCTTGCCCCCGACCAGCGCGCCGACCCGAAAGCGCCCGTCATGCTGGGTCAGGAGATCGGTTGTAGAGCGGCCGATCGAACCGGTAGCGCCCAGAACGGTGACGGTCAAAGTCACGAATTACGCTCCGTCAGGCCGCGAACACGCGGTGGAGGATGAGGTAGAGCCCGGCAAGCAACGCGACGGCGAAGAACCCGTCGAGCCGGTCCATGACGCCGCCATGGCCGGGAATGGAGCGGCCGGAATCCTTGACGCCATGGAATCGCTTCAGGGCGGATTCGACGAGGTCGCCGCCCTGGCTGAGTACGGAGGCGGCGGCGCTCGCCAGTGCCACCGCAACGAGCGGCGCCATGGCGAGATCGCTTCCTCCATACGGGCGTGCGAGCGCGACGAGGGCGGCTCCTGCGAGCGTGCCGCCCACGAGCCCGCCGACGGCGCCGGACCAAGTCTTCTTCGGCGACACGCTGGGCATCAGCTTCGGGCCGCCGAAGGCCCGGCCCGTGAAATAGGCGAGGATGTCGGTCGACCACACCACCGCGAACATCCAGGCGGGGCCGAGAACGCCGATGGCGGGATCGTCCCGCAGAGCGGCCGGAACCAGCGCGACGACCGCCGCGCCCGCAAGCCCGCTCGAGGCGCGCAGCTTTCCGCGCAGTCCGTGGGCCAGCGCAGCGAGAGCGAGCGCACCGAGGATCAAGACGGCGAGGGACGCGCCCGCCGACGCGCCGCCGCGAACGCAGATCGCGAGGCCGACGAGGGTCGCGGCGATGATCGCGGTCAGCGGCTTAGCCGGTTCGGTCCGGCTCATGCCGATCCACTCGGCCGCGCCGACGACGCCGGCGGCGAGCCAGATTACCGCGAAGGACCAGCCGCCGAGGATCAGGGCCGAGACGACGATGACGGCGAGCACGATCGCGGAAAACACCCGCAGGCCGAACTCGCGGCCGCCGAACGGATTGCGGCTCGGCACGGGTGCGGCCTCGCCGCCGACCATCATCAGCCGGCCTTGTCGCTCAGGCCGCCGAAGCGGCGGTCGCGGCGATGATACTCGTCGATCGCGGCCGCGAAGGCGCCGTGGTCGAAATCGGGCCAGAACTCGGGCACGATGACGTACTCGGCATAGGCCGTCTGCCACGTCAGGAAGTTCGAGAGCCGCTGCTCGCCGGACGTACGGATCACGAGGTCCGGGTCGGGGATGCCGGTGGTGTCGAGCGCCTCCGTCACCGCGCCGACGTCGATCTCGTCCGGCCGGAGGCGCCCTTCTGCGACCGCGTCCGCGAGGCGGCGCACGGCGCGCAGGATCTCCTGCCGGCCGCCGTAATTGAAGGCCACCACGAGGGTGAGGCCGGTGTTGAGACGGGTGCGCTCCTCAGCCTCGCGCAGGACACCGGCGATGTCGGGGCTCAGGCCCTCGCGCTCGCCGATGATGCGGATACGCACGTTGTTGGCGTGAAGCTCGGCAAGGTCTCGGCGCACGAACAGCTTCAGGAGACCCATCAGGTCAGCGACCTCGGCCGGCGGCCGACGCCAGTTCTCCGAGGAGAAGCTGTAGATCGTCAGGTATCTCACGCCGAGGTCGATCGCCGCCCGCACCGCGCGACGCACCGCTTCGAGGCCCCGGCGATGGCCCTCGACCCGCGGCAAGCCCCGCCGGGCGGCCCAGCGGCCGTTGCCGTCCATGATGATCGCGACGTGCTCGGGGGCGCTGGGGCGCGGCGCGAACCCGCACGGCGCGGCTGGCGCAATCCCGGATCGGGCGGCCGTCTGGCTCTCGCTCGTCATGCCTGCCTCGCGACGCGGGTGCTCAAACTGCTCCACGCGCCTCTCCCATCTCTCGCGCCGCACCCACGGCGACGCGGACCATAGAGCATGTTCGGGCCGTACGCCGCCAGCGGAAGCGGCTGTGACGCGACCCTGCGCGACACCGTCGCGGCCGGGCCATGCAGGTCGCCTCAGACCTGCATGATCTCCTTTTCCTTGGAGGCCAGCACGCTATCGATCTCGGCGATGTGCTGGTCGGTGGCCTTCTGGACCTCCCCAGCCTGACGCTTCTCGTCATCCTCCGAGATGGCGCTGTCCTTCAGGAGCTTCTTGAGGTGGTCAAGCCCGTCGCGTCGCACATGGCGGACGGCGACGCGCGCCTCCTCCGTGTACTTGTGAGCGACCTTGACCATCTCCTTCCGGCGCTGCTCGTTCATCTCCGGGATGCGCAGGCGGATGGTCTGACCTTCGGTCTGGGGATTGAGGCCGAGATCGGACTCTCGGATTGCCTTCTCGACTGCCGAGATCATGCTTCGGTCCCAGACCGAGATGCTGAGGAGACGTGGCTCCGGAACGCTGACGGTCGCGACCTGCGCCATCGGCATCATCGCACCGTAAGCGTCGACCTGAATCGGATCGAGCAGGCTCGGCGTCGCGCGACCCGTGCGCAGCGAGCCGAGATCCTTGGACAGAGAATTCACCGCGCCCTGCATACGGCGCTTGAGATCGTTCAAGTCGAAGTCCGGTGTGGCCATGTCCTGCGCGTCCCGATGCGTCTCGGTTGTTGCGTGGGTCGGGACCCTGCGGCCCGGCGTGTTGGCGCTTCAATGAACGAAAAACCGCAGGGCCGCAAATGGCGTTCGCGTGCCGCGGACGCCGGGCTCGGCTCTGCGATGCGCGCGCGTATCCCGCATCGCCCCAGTCTCACGGCACCACGTGCGTGCAGGGCACCGTGCCCGTTAGGATCGCGGTGATCGAGCTCGGCGCGTGGACGGAGCCCACGACGATCGAGAGGCGGCTCTCGCGGGCGAGCGCGAAGGCGGCCGTGTCCATCACCTTGAGGTCGCGGGCGATCGCCTCATCGTGGGTGATGCGGTCGTAGCGGGTGGCGCTCGGGTCGCGCTTCGGGTCGGCCGAGTAGACGCCGTCCACCTGGGTCGCCTTGAGGACGGCGTCGCAGCGCAACTCCGCGGCGCGCAGCACCGCCGCCGTATCCGTGGTGAAGTACGGGTTGCCGGTGCCACCGGCGAGCACGACCACCTGCCCCTTGTCGAGGTGGTGCAGAGCGGGTTGTCGCGCGTAGGTCTCGCAGATCGTCGGCATGGAGACCGCCGACATGGTCCGGGCCGTGACGCCGGCCGCGTTGAGCGCGGTCTCGACGGCCAGCGAGTTCATCACCGTCGCCATCATGCCGAGGGAATCACCGGTGGCGCGGTCGATGAAGCCCGCCGCCGAGATCCGGGCGCCCCGGATCATGTTGCCTCCACCGACAACGAGGGCGACCTCGATGCCCGCCTCTAGGGTCCGGGCGATGTCGTCAGCGAGGCCGGCGAGGATCGGCGGATGGAGCCAGTAGCCGTCGGGAGCCGCCAGGGCCTCCCCGGAGAGTTTCACGAGCACGCGTCGAAACGGCATCGTCTCCGGCATTCGCCCTGCCCCCTCGCTGTCGGCCGATACACACCGGACTGAAACGCAAACCGAGGCGCTTCTACTTAAGCAGGTGGAAGCCGTCGAGAGGTAACGACCGCCCGGATGGAGAGCCCCGAAGGTGTGTGCCGCGGGCGGCAGCCAGGGCGCCGCCCGCGTGCACGTGACCCGGGAGGCCCAGGATCGGCGAGAATGATAAACGTCGCGCTCAGGCGCGGCCGGCCTGCTGGGCGACTTCCGTGGCGAAGTCCGGGCCCTCTTCCTTCTCGATGCCCTCGCCGAGGGCGTAGCGCACGAAGGCCTTGAGGGTCACGGGAGCGCCGACCTTGGCCTCGGCCTCCTTCAAAACCTGGGTAACCGTCTTCGAGCTGTCATGCACGAAGGGCTGCTCCAGGAGGGTGACCTCCTTGTAGTAGGTCTTCAGGCCGCTTTCGACGATCTTCTGGAGGACATGCTCCGGCTTGCCGGCATTCTTCTCGCGCAGGATGTTGCTCTCGCGCTCGAGCGTCGCCGCATCGACGCCGGAGGCATCGAGCGCCACAGGATTCGTCGCCGCGACATGCATGGCGATCTGGCGGCCGAGGGTCGAGAGCCCGTCGACGTTGCCCTCGGATTCGAGCGCGACCAGCACGCCGATCTTGCCGAGGCCCTCGGTGACCTGATTGTGCACGTAGGACGCGATGACGCCCTTCGAGACGTCGAGCTTCGCCACGCGGCGCAGATTCATGTTCTCGCCGATGGTGGCGATGAGGTTCTGCAGCTTGTCGCTCACCGTCACCGACTCGCCCGGGAACTGTGCGGCCTGCAGGCCCTCGAGGGTGCCGTCGGTGTTCAGCGCGAGCTTGGCGGCCTCGCGCACGAAGGCCTGGAAGCCGTCGTTGCGGGCGACGAAGTCGGTCTCGGAGTTCACCTCGACGATGGCGGCATGGTGGCCGGCGGACTCTACGGCGACGAGGCCTTCGGCAGCCGTGCGGCCAGCCTTCTTGGCAGCCTTGGCAAGACCCTTCTTGCGCAGCCAGTCGATGGCCGCCTCGATGTCGCCGCCCGTCTCGTTGAGGGCACCCTTGCAATCCATCATGCCCGCGCCGGTCGTCTCGCGGAGCTCCTTCACCATCGCGGCGGTGATGTTGGCCATGGCCGGTCCTTCCTTCAGGTCGTTCAGATGATAAGGAGCCCGGCGCTCAGGGTCAGAGCACCGGGCCCGAATGGTCGTTCAGATCCGTCCGCCGCGGCCCGATTTCAAGCCACGGGACGCGACCGTCACGCGGCGGCGGCGGCCTCGACGAAGCCGCGGGCCTGATCGACCCAGCCGTCGCGGCCGATGCGGCCGTTGAGCTTGAGGTCGCCGTCGACGCGGGCGACGTCCTCAGGGCTCATCGCGGCGATCTGCCAGTAATGGTAGATGCCGGCATCGTTCAGCTTCTGCACCATCTGCGGCCCGGCGCCGTTGAGCTTGGTCAGGTCGTCCGGTGCGCCGCGGGGGGCGGCCAGCAACTCGAAGTGTTCGGTCGACTCCGCGAGCGCCGCGACGTCGGCCTGATCGAGGCCGGCGGACGACACCGCGAGGTCGTCGTTGGCCGGAAGCTCCTCCGCCATCGGCTCCTCGGAGGCGCCGAGATCGACGCCTGAGGAACCCTGGCCGCGGGAGATGCCGTCGATCGCCGCACGGGCGATGAGATCGCAGTAGAGCGCGATGGCGCGGCCGGCGTCGTCATTGGCCGGAACCACGTAGGTGATGCCGTCCGGGTTGCAGTTCGTGTCGACGATCGCCGCGACCGGGATGCCGAGGCGCTGAGCCTCCTTGATGGCGAGCTGTTCCTTGTTCGTGTCGATGACGAACAGGAGGTCGGGCACGCCGCCCATGTCCTTGATGCCGCCAAGCGCCTTCTCGAGCTTGTCCTTCTCGCGGGACAGCATCAGGCGCTCCTTCTTGGTGAGGCCCTGGCCGCCGCCCTCGAGGGTCTCGTCGACCTTGCGCAGACGCTGGATCGAGCCGGAGATGGTTTTCCAGTTCGTCAGCATGCCGCCGAGCCAGCGGGAATTGACGTAGTACTGCGCCGAGCGCTTGGCCGCCTCGGCGATCGTGTCCGCGGCCTGGCGCTTGGTGCCGACGAACAGAACCCGGCCGCCGCGGGCCACGGTGTCGCTCACCGCCTGCAGCGCCTGATGCAGCGCCGGGACGGTCTGGGCAAGGTCGATGATGTGGATGTTGTTGCGCGTGCCGAAGATGTAGGGCTGCATCTTCGGGTTCCAGCGATGCGACTGGTGCCCGAAATGAGCGCCGGCCTCGAGGAGCTGACGCATAGAGAAGTCGACGGCCATGACTCTTGTGCTCTCCGGTTGATACCGCCGCGGAGGAAGCGACCGGCTCTGACGGCCGGCCACCGGAAACGCCTCATTCAGGCATGAGGCCGGCTCCGCGTGTGGAATGGGCCGGGCCTTAGCAGAGAGGTTCCACGAAGGCAAGGTGGGCAGCACTCAAGCGAAGACACGCGCGATCTCCGGTTCCGACAGGATCCGGTAGGATCCTGGCGCGAGGTCCGCAGGAAGGTCGAGGGCGCCGACCCGGTCGCGGTGCAAGGCCGTGACATGATTGCCGACCGCCGCGAACATGCGGCGGACCTGATGGTAGCGTCCCTCCGTCAGCGTGATGGCCGCCCGGGTCGTGTCCTGCACGTCGAGCGCCACCGGCAGAAGCGGCCTGTTCTCGCCGTCCAGCATCAGGGTGCCGGAGGCGAAGATGGCACCCTCGTCGCCCCGAAGCGGCCGATCGAGCGTGACCTGGTAACGCTTCGCGACATTCGCCTTCGGCGCGATGATCCGGTGCAGGAGCGCCCCGTCGTCCGTGAGGAGCAGGAGGCCCGAGGTCTCCTTGTCGAGACGCCCGACCGTGGAGATTGCAGGTTCTCTCCGACGCCAACGGGGCGGCAGCAGGCCGTAGACGATGGGACCCGCCTCCCTGTGCGAGCAAGTGACGCCGAGCGGCTTGTGCAGCAGCAGCGCCAACCCGGGCGGCGGATCGAGGACCTCGCCGTCGACCCACAGGCGGCCGGACAGATCCGGCGTTACAGCGATGCGCTGGTCGGCCTCGCGCAGGCGCTGGCCATCGAACACGATGCGACCCGCCTGGGCGAGGCCGGCGATCTCGCGACGCGAGCCGTAGCCCATATTGGCAAGAAGCCTGTCGAGCCGCAGAGTCGCAGACTTGGTCGGAGCCTTGCTCACGCGCGCGCCTCGTAAACCTTGTAGCCGTTCGCCGAGGCCTTCAGGGTCGCGGCCCTGAAGGCCATCTTGAGGATAGCCTCGTAGGGAAGGTGCGCGTTCGCGGTCACCCAGAGGGTACCGCCCGGGCGCAGGCTCTCGGCCGCCCGGCGGATGAAGGTTTGTCCGAGTGCTTGATCCTCCGCACCGCCGTCATGGAAGGGCGGGTTCATGACGACGAAGTCGAGCCGCGAGAGGCCGGGATCCGGATCGCGCAGGTCGGCCCAGCGGAAGGCAGCGCGCGGGTCGCAGACGTTGCGCCGGGCCATCTCGACAGCGCGCCGATCGATATCGATCAGGGTCAGGGCGGTGACGGCCGGATCGGCGAGCACGGCGCGCGCTAGGATGCCGAGGCCGCAGCCGAAATCGGCACCCCGCCCCGCCACACCGGTGAGGTTCGCGAGCAGCAGTGCCGTGCCGGGATCGAGCCGGTCCCACGAGAAGATGCCGGGCTGCGTGCAGAGCGCCAAGTTCTCGATATGGCGCGGCGCGCCCGCCGCGATAGGCTCGGCGAGCGGAAGCTCGCCGTCCGGCCGCATAAGCGCGCAGATGCGGTGGTGCCGTCGCGGCTCCTCGGCGATCGCGCAGCCGAGTTCGCGCAGTTCACGCCCCAGCCGCGCTCCCCCCTTGTCCTTCGGCGCGAGCACGACCATCCGGCCGCCAGGCCTCACCGCCCGCAGGGCCTGCGCGAGGCCGTAGCGCCGCTCGATGGTGCCGGGCGGCGCGAGCATAACGAGGCCATCGAGGGAGGCTGCCGGGATATCCTCGATCCGTGCCGAGCCGGGAATGAGCGGCGAGACCTGCGCGGCCCCGTCCGGCACGTCAGCGAGCCCGGCCGGGGGCAGTCCGTAGAGGGCTTGGGCGATCGGGGACACGGACATCGGCGCTGCGGGTCGGGCTCGAGCGGAAACCAGGTGGTCAGGGAAGATGGATCGCCGCGGCCCGGCGGGGAGAGGCTGTGGATGGGGCGGATCGTGCGGAGAACGCCTCAACCGCGCGGGAATTCGAGCCCCATCTCGCGGTAGCGGGCCGGATCGTCCGCCCAGTTCTCGCGCACCTTCACGTGCAAGAAGAGGTGGACCTTGGCCTCCGCCACCTCGGCGATCTCGAGCCGCGCGGCCTGCCCGATCGCCTTGATGGTCTGGCCGCCCTTGCCGAGGACGATGGAGCGCTGGCTCTCGCGCTCGACGAAGATGGTCTGCTCGATCCGCACCGACCCGTCGGCGCGGACCTGCCACTGGTCGGTCTCGACGGTCGAGCGGTAGGGCAGTTCCTCGTGAAGGCGATCGTAGATCTTCTCGCGGGTGATCTCGGCGGCGAGCATCCGGATCGGCGCGTCCGAGACTTGGTCCTCCGGATAGAGCCACGGCCCCTCGGGCATCATCGCGGCGAGCGTCCGCTTTAGGTCTTCGACGCCGTCACCGTTCAGCGCCGAGATCATGAACGTGTTGGCGAATGCCATGCGGGCGTTGAGCCCGGCCGCAAGGTCGAGAAGCTTCTCGCGCGGGATCAGGTCGATCTTGTTGAGGATCAGCACCCGCGGGCGCTTCACCTCCGGAAGCTTGACGAGGATCGCTTCAACCTCATCATCCACCCCCTTGCGGGCATCGACCAGAAGGCAGACGGCGTCGGCGTCGGCCGCGCCGCTCCAAGCGGAATGCACCATGGCGCGGTCGAGGCGGCGTTTGGGCGCGAAGATGCCGGGCGTGTCGACGAGGACGATCTGCGCCTTGCCCTCGATGGCGATGCCGCGCACGAGCGCCCGCGTCGTCTGCACCTTACGGGAGACAATCGAGACCTTGGTTCCGACGAGGCTGTTCAGGAGCGTGGATTTCCCAGCGTTCGGCACGCCGATCAACGCGACGAACCCCGCCCGCGCGTCGGCCGGAATGCCAGGCGATCCCGGAATCGGCGGCGGTTCACCGGGTTCGGCGTCCGGCTCGTGGTCGGTCTCGTCATGCGGCTCGCGGGCCATCACATCACTTTCCTGAGGGCGCGTTGCCCCTTGCGCGCGGATCGACCCGAAACGGTCGCTGCGGGCACTCGATTCAACTGGCTTCGGCAGCGCCGGTTTCGGCCGCGAAACCGGTGATTCCCTCGCGCGCGAGGACGATCCGCGCCGCCTCCTGCTCGGCGAGACGCTTCGAGGAGCCCTCGCCGAGGCCGGGCTCGATGCCCTCGACACGCGCGGCGATGCGGAAGTGCGGGGCGTGATCGGGGCCGGAGCGCTCGACCACCTCGTAAACCGGGATCGGAAGTCCGCGGCCCATGGCCCATTCCTGAAGCGACGACTTGGCGTCGCGACCGCGGGGAGCACCGGTCTTTTCGGCAGGCCTGAAGGCGACCTCGACGAGCCCCTTGGCCTGGGCGTAGCCGGCGTCGAGATAGACCGCGCCGAGGATCGATTCGCAGACGTCGGCCAGGATCGTCTGGTTGCGCCGGCCGCCTCCCATGACCTCGCCGGGGCCGAGCACGAGGTGTGGCCCGACGTCCCAGGCTTCCGCCACCGCCGCGCAGGTTTCACGGCGCACGAGGCCGGCAAGCCGCCGAGAGAGGTCGCCCTCGTCCGCATCCGGAAACGAGGCGTAGAGAAGGTCCGCGATCGCGAGTCCGAGCACCCGGTCGCCAAGGAATTCGAGTCGCTGGTAGCTGCCCACGCGACCGGTCGCCTTGCTCACGTGGGTCAGCGCGTGGATGAGTAGATCCCGATCGGCGAAGCTGTGTCCGATCCGCTCCTCGAGAGCGCTCAGAGGTGGCCTCGGCCGGTGCGCGCGCCGTGCGCGGCTGGACGGACGCGCGGCGTCGCTCAAGGCCGCACCGTCAGTGGATCGAGTTGAAGATGCGGTTCCACCGGACCTTGGCGGGCCAGTTCCAGATTTGCCAAGCTGGAGTGCCCTCGTCGATCGAGAAGAAGATCATCTCGGCACGGCCAACGAAGTTCTCGAACGGCACGTACCCGACATTGGCGAGATCGCGCGAATCGGTCGAGTTGTCCCGGTTGTCGCCCATCATGAAGAAGTGACCGGGCGGCACGGTGTAGAGCTCGGTCTTGTCCCAGAAGCCGTTGTCGCCGTCGCGCTCGATGACGCGGTGCACGACGCCGTTCGGGAGCGTCTCCATGTATTGCGGAACCTTTGTGGCCTGGCCGTAGGGATCGATCGTCTCGTAATCGGCGATGCGCTCGCGCTTGACGGGCTTGCCGTTGATGTTGAGCACGCCATCGATAACCTGAATCTTATCGCCAGGCAGCCCGATCACGCGCTTGATGTAGTCGGTCGCGTTGTCCTTCGGCAGCTTGAACACCGCGATGTCGCCGCGCTTCGGCTCGGCTGCCCAGACGCGCCCCTCAGACTTGATCGGGATGTACTCGCTCAGCGGTAGAGAATACTTCGAGTATCCGTAAGAATACTTCGACACAAACAGGTAGTCGCCGATCAGCAGCGTCGGCACCAGCGAGCCCGAGGGGATGTTGAAGGGCTGGAACAGGAGCGTGCGCACCACGAGGGCGATGAGCAGCGCCTGGATGCCGACCTTGAGGGTCTCGCGGATGCTGGCCCAGGTGCCGGTCGCTCCCGGTTCGGCCGTCCGCATCTCGTGCTTCGTGTCGTGATCCACGCGTGCGCGTTCCATGATTCGTGACGTCCTCGGCTCGGCGCCCCCGGCCCGGTCCATCGGCAAGCGTCCCAGGGCGCGTGCCGCAATCCTTGTCCGCTGTGAGCGGCGGTCTAGACTAAGCCGGGAGCGCCCGCAACGCGTGAACGCTGCCGGCTAATCCTACGATGTGCCGGCCGGCACGGCCTCGATGACCACGAAGGCCTGCGCGAGCGGCGGATCGTCGGTCAGGGAGACGTGTACCCGCGCCCGATGCCCGGCCGGCACCATCGCGTCCAAGCGCTCACGTGCGCCGCCGCCGAGATGCAGGGTCGGCTGGCCGCCAGGCAGGTTGACCACCTCCATGTCCCTCCAGAAGACGCCTCGGCTGAGTCCCGTCCCAAGGGCCTTGGCGCAGGCTTCCTTGGCGGCAAAGCGTCGCGCGTAGGAGGGCGCGCGCGCCGCGCGACGATCGCACTTTGCCCGCTCGCCCTCCGTGAAGATCCGGCGCGTGAAGCGCTCTCCGAACCGTTCGAGCGACCTCTCGATGCGGCGGATGTCGCAGAGGTCCGAGCCGATACCCAGGATCATGCGCGCGCCCTGTCCATCGCCGCCCGCATGTCGCGCACCGCCCGCGGCAGCCCGACGAAGATCGCCTCCGCGATGATCGCGTGGCCGATGTTGAGCTCGGCAAGCTGCGGCAGGCGCGCCACCGGCCCGACGCTCTCAAGGGTGAGGCCGTGGCCGGCATGGATCTCGAGGCCGAGATCCGCCCCGTACGCCGCGGCCCGCATGATTCTGCTCAGCTCGCGCTCGACGCGCGCCGCATCCCCGTCGATCACGGCCTCGCAGTAGCTGCCGGTATGCATCTCGACCACGGGCGCGCCGAGATCGCGCGCCGTGTCCATCACGGACTCCTCCGGTTCCACGAAGAGCGAGACCCGGATGCCGGCATCCCGGAGCGCGGCGATACGCGGCGCCAGATGCGCGCGCGCGCCGACGATATCGAGGCCGCCCTCGGTTGTGCGCTCCTCGCGCTTCTCAGGCACGAGGCAGGCGGCGTGTGGACGCAGGGTCAGGGCGAGGCCGACCATCTCGTCGGTCGCCGCCATCTCATAGTTGAGCGGGACGGTCAGGATTTCCTTGAGGGCAACCATGTCGGCGTCCCGGATGTGTCGCCGATCCTCGCGCAGATGGGCCGTGATGCCGTCGGCCCCCGCCTCGACGGCGAGACGGGCCGCGCGCACCGGGTCGGGATAGGTGCCGCCGCGCGCGTTCCGCACGGTGGCGACGTGGTCGATGTTGACGCCGAGACGCAGGCGGGAAGCGGTCATGGTGGTGTGGTCCGGTCAGCGGATGGCGGCCGGTCTAATCGAGCAGGCGGCGGGTTGGAAGCGGAGGCGCCGCATGACAGCGGCCTCGACGTCCTCGTCGATCTGGGTCAGAGCCTGGTCAACCGGCAGGGGATCACGGGGCGAAAGGTCGAGTACCTGACCGTCCCCTACCGGTCTATCGCCTCGTTGTACGTCGAGACGGCCTGGAGCTTCGATCTGGACTCTGAACTGAAGATCTGGATCCCGGGCCGGTCGGAGCCCACACAGCGTACCCCCGGGCGTCGTGCCGACACCATGAGCATCCAGCAGACGATCGCGGCCTCGCTGCGTTGGGGCATTCACGGAGCTCAGGCAGCGGTCAACCGTCTTTCGGCTCGCCGACCGCGACCTCCGAGACGAGCAGAAGCGTCGCGCTGAGAACGTACGCGCCGCCCGAATCGCGGACATCAGCGCGGATCTGAACCGCGCCATTGCCGAGCGGGGCCTGCATGGCCAGCTCGGCCAGAGCCCGGTGTGCCTCCACCCTGACCGCGTCGACGTCGGGCAGTTCGAGTCCCTCATTGTCTCGAAGGGTCGTTCCGTCCTGGATGTCGAAGAAGTAGCGCGGCATGGGGCCCCGGCTCGTATCCCGTCAACGTAGCTCTCGCGTCCCTCTAGCGGCACGACCGCACCGTCTAAAAGGTGACAGATCGACATGACGCCAAGCGAGAGAATTGGATCCAAAAAAATCACGCAAATGTGAAACCGCTCGCGCGGAATGTCCTCCGATGCTGCCCGCGCCGCTGCGCGGTCCTGCTCTCGATGAACGATTGATGCCCTGTTCACGCGTCTTGCGATTTTTCGTGAAACCCGCTATGCGCCGCCCTCGCGTTCGCTCCGGCCGGGGGCTGAACGGACGGTACCGTCCGCGGTACAGGGCTCATCCTCGTGGATCCGATCCCGTCGTCCGGTGTCTCCGCCTTCGATCAACCGCTCGGGCCTGAACACGGCTCGAAGGGCTTGGCGCCGGGTGACGCGAGAACGAACCGGCCCGAATTTCCGGCACCCAGCGTGTCCTCGGGCCTCATTCAAGCTGAAGGGCCCGCAATGCCTTTATACGAGCACGTCTTCCTGGCGCGCCAGGACGTGACGTCCCAGCAAGTCGAGACCATGGTCGAGACCTACAAGGGCGTCATCGAGCAAAACGGTGGCAAGGTCGAGAAGATTGAGATGTGGGGCGTGAAGTCCCTCGCCTACCGCATCAAGAAGAACCGCAAGGCGCATTTCACGCTCCTCAACATCGAGGCTCCCCCGGCGGCTCTCGCCGAGATGGAGCGCCAGATGCAGATCTCCGAGGACGTGTTGCGCTTCATGACAATCCGCGTTGAAGAACTCGAGAGCGAGCCTTCCGCGATGATGCAGAAGCGCGACCGCGACGACCGCAAGGATCGCGACCGCGGCCGTCGTCGTGACGAGGACGGTTTTGGCGGCGGTTTCGGCGACCGTGATCGCGGGGATCGTGATCGTGGCGAGCGCGCCGAGCGCAGCTTCGGTGGGGAGGGCTAAGTCATGGCATTTGGTGCTGGTGGCGGCGGTGGCCGCCGTCCCTTCTTCCGTCGTCGCAAGACCTGTCCGTTCTCCGGCGCGAACGCCCCGAAGATCGATTACAAGGACGTGAAGCTCCTCTCCCGCTACGTCTCGGAGCGCGGCAAGATCGTTCCGAGCCGGATCACGGCAGTCTCGGCCAAGAAGCAGCGCGAACTCGCTCAGGCGATCAAGCGCTCGCGCTTCCTCGGCCTGCTCCCCTACGTCATCAAGTAGGATTTCGACTCCCGACCACGCAGTGGCGGGGTCTTACAACACCGGCGGCCCGGCGCGGGCCGCCGGGATCGCTGGGGCGGCGCCTCGCCTCTAACCCTGCCCTCACGGGGCGGCGGGACAGCGGAACGCGATGGTTCAATATCTCGGCATCGGCATCGGCGCGGGCCTCGTCTCTGCACTCCTGTTCGGGGTGCTCCTGAAGGCGACCCCGCTCGCGATCGTGCTCTACCTGCTGGCGCCGCTGCCTATCCTGATCGTCGGCCTTGGCTGGAGCCATAAGGCCGCACTCGCGGCGGCGGTCACGGGCAGCCTCGCACTGGCGCTCGCCGTGTCGCCCTTCCTCGGTCTGGGCTTCAGCGCTTACTTGGCGCTGCCTGCGTGGTGGCTCGCCTACCTTGCGCTACTCGGCAGACCGCGCACCGACGGCAGCCTCGAATGGTACCCGACCGGGCGACTCCTCGGCTGGACCGCAGCGACCGCGGCGCTCGCCTTCGTGGCGATCGCGGTGATCGCATCGCCGAGCTACGATGCCTTCCAGACGCAGTTGCGCGCCATGAGTGCCTCGATCGTCCAGATCCAGACGCGCGGCAGCCCGAGTGGCGGGGCCAAGCCCGACATGGCCCAGCCGCAGGGCGAATCGCCTACGGAGTCGGCGACGGGCGGCCAGGCGAGCCCCCAGCCGAACGAAGTCGCCGATGCCCTGGCCCGCATCGCCCCGGCCCTGGCGACACAGGGGCTCGCGGTATTGCTGACGCTCTATCTCTGGGCGGCCGCCCGCATCGTGCAGATCTCCGGGCGCCTGCCGCGTCCCTGGCCGGACCTGCCAGCCACGATGATGCCGCGCGCCGTACTCGGTCTCCTGGCGGCCTCCGTGCTGCTGGGGTTTGCCCCAGGGTATGCGGGCGTGCTCGGCATGGCGCTCGCGGGCTCGCTCAGTGCCGCCTTCGCGCTGCAGGGGCTCTGTGCCTTCCACGACCGCAGCCGCGGCCGTGTTGGCCGCGGGGCGCTCCTGTTCGGCCTCTACCTCATCCTGTTCGTGACCCAGGGCATCGCCCTGTTCGCGCTGACCCTGTTCGGCATTGCCGACACGGCCCTCGGCCTGCGCCGTCCTCACGCTAGCGCAGGCAAACCCTGAGAGAACCCCGCCCCGGCGGCGGACAAGCTGTAAGGAAGACCAAGATGGAAGTGATCCTGCTCGAACGCGTCGCCAAGCTCGGCCAGATGGGCGAGACCGTGAACGTGAAGCCGGGCTTTGCCCGCAACTTCCTCCTCGCCCGCGGCAAGGCGCTGCGCGCCACCGAGGCCAACAAGAAGCATTTCGAGGGCCAGCGTGCCCAGCTCGAAGCCCGAAACCTCGAGCGGCGCAACGAGGCGCAGGGCGTGGCCGACAAGCTCGAGGGACAGAGCTTCGTGTTGATCCGCCAGTCGGGCGAGACGGGCGTGCTCTACGGTTCGGTCTCGACCCGTGACCTCGCCGAGGTCGTCACCAAGGAAGGCTTCAGCGTCTCCCGCGACCAGTTCTCCCTGAACCAGCCGATCAAGACGCTCGGCCTGCACACGGTCCCGGTCGTGCTGCACCCCGAGGTCGAGGTGAGCATCACAGTCAACGTGGCGCGCAGCCCTGAGGAAGCCGAGCGTCAGGCCCGCGGCGAGTCCGTCACGGAGCGCGAAGCCTTCAACCTCGACGATCTCGGCCTAGAGGTCGGTGCGGCGCTCGCCGAGGGCGGCGAGGACGAGAACGCCTGAGGCCCCACATACCGACTTCTCCACCGCGTCGGCGGTGGAGAGCGGGGACGGCTTCGCCGGAGGGTTGACACGTTCCACATTTGTTCCAGCATGGCGCCCGTTGCTCGAGAGAGCGGCGGGCGTTCTGCATGTCCGGCAACGGCCGCGGAGCATTGCTCGACGAGCAGGGCGGTCAAGCTTCGGCTAACCATGCCGGTGCCATGGTCGTCAGGTGTTTCTGGACCGCGACCTACGTGGCTCGCGCGAATCGGAGTGGAATCCGCCGATGGCCCTGCCCAATGCCCTGACGGCGAAGCTCGAAGCGGTCCAGGCTGAGTACCGCGTCGCGCCCCACAACATCGACGCGGAGCAGGCGCTCCTCGGGGCGATCCTCGTTAACAACGACGCCTATTACCGCGTCTCGGACTTCCTGCTGCCCGAACACTTCATGGAGGATGCGCACCAGCAGATCTTCCAGGTCTCCGCGCAACTGATCAAGCAAGGTAAGCTCGCTACCCCGATCACCTTGAAGACGTATCTCGGCGACGCCGATTTCGGCGGCCAGACGGTGATGCAGTATCTCGCGCGGCTGGCCGCCGACGCCACCACGGTGATCAACGCGGGCGAGTATGGCCGCACCATCTACGATCTCGCCATCCGCCGCCGCCTGATCACCATCGGCGAGGATCTGGTAAACGGCGCCTACGAAGCGCCTGTGGAATCCGCCCCGCGCGATCAGATCGAGGCGACAGAGCGCCGGCTCTACGAGCTCGCCGAATCGGGGAAGTACGACGGCGGCTTCCAGAAGTTCTCGGACGCGCTCACGGCCGCCGTGGACATGGCGGCCAAGGCCTACCAGCGCGACGGCAAGCTCTCTGGGATCGCCACGGGCCTCTCGGATCTCGATGCCAAGATGGGCGGACTGCAGCCCTCGGACCTCATCATCCTCGCAGGGCGCCCGGCCATGGGCAAGACCTCGCTCGTCACGAATATCGCCTTCAACATCGCCAAGGCATACCAGGGCGAGAAGCAGCCGGACGGCACGATCCTGACGAAGAACGGCGGCATCGTAGGGTTTTTCTCTCTCGAAATGTCCGCCGAACAGCTCGCGACACGCATCATCGCCGAGCAGTCGGGTGTGCCCTCCTACAAGATCCGCCGCGGCGACATCAGTCCGGACGACTTCTACAAGATCACGGACGCTGCCCGGGACATGCAGACCATCCCGTTCTACATCGACCAGACTGGCGGCATCTCGATCGCACAGCTCGCCGCCCGCGCCCGACGCCTGAAGCGCCAGAAGGGCCTTGACCTCCTCATCGTCGATTACCTGCAGCTTCTCTCGGGCTCGGCCAAGAAAAGCGACAACCGCGTCCAGGAGATGACCGAGATTACCACCGGCATGAAGGCGCTCGCCAAGGAGCTCTCGGTGCCGATCATCGGTTTGTCGCAACTCTCGCGTCAGGTCGAGAACCGCGACGACAAGCGCCCGCAACTCTCGGACCTGCGCGAATCCGGCTCGATCGAGCAGGACGCCGACGTGGTGATGTTTGTGTTTCGAGAGGAGTATTACGTCAACAACAAGAAGCCTCGCGAGGGTACCGAGGAGTTCTTCGCCTGGGAAGCCGAGATGAACCGCGTCCACGGCAAGGCCGAGGTGATCCTCGGCAAGCAGCGCCACGGTCCCACGGGGACCGTCGAGCTGCAGTTCGACGCCAACATCACCCGCTTCTCGAACCTCGCGCAGGACGATCGGATGCCTGAGCGGATGTAGTTCACCGGCCAGCTGCCATCCGCACCCCGACGATGCGGCACGGGCCTTGAATCCGACGCGATGAAAGAGTCATTCGACTGGGCGCGAGCCGCGGGCGGCCGGGCCGTGACTCGGCCGGTCAGACGGCCTCCACCTAAAGGACCCTGATCATCCCACCCCTCGCTCAAGTCTTTACGGGGCCCATCAACAGCCTCGCGGACGAGGCCCTCGCGACCCATGGCGCCCGCCTCACCATCGATCTCGGGGCGATCGTCGAGAACTGGTGTCGCCTCGGTGCCGAGGCACCCGGGATCGAATGTGCCGCTGTCGTGAAGGCCGACGCCTACGGCTGCGGCCTCGCCTCCGTCGCTCCCGCGCTGTGGCGGGCCGGCTGCCGCACCTTTTTCGTGGCCCACCTCTCTGAGGGGCTTGCCCTGCGGGCGCTCCTGCCGGAGGCCGAGGTGTCCGTGCTGAACGGCCTCTTGCCCGGCACCGTGCCACTTTACGTCGAGGCGCGCCTACGGCCGGTGCTCGGCGCCAAGGAGGAGATTGGCGAGTGGGCGGAAGCGTCGGAAGGGCGCCTGCCCGCGGCGCTTCACGTCGATACCGGCATGAACCGCCTCGGCCTGCGCGTGCCGGAGGCGCTGGCGCTCGCGGGCGATCCGCTGATCCGTCGGGCAGGGATCGACCTTCTGATGAGCCATCTCGTGAGCGCCGAGCTTCCCGGCGATCCCGTGAATGCACGTCAGCTCGCCGATTTCGTGCAGCTGCGGGCGGCCTTTCCGGATCTGCCTGCCTCGCTCGCCAACTCGTCCGGCATCTTCCTGGGCAGGGCCGCGCACCACACCCTCCTGCGCCCCGGCTACGCGCTGTTCGGCGGCAACCCGACCCCGCACCGAGCCAACCCGATGCGGCCGGTGGTGCGGCTCGAGGCCGGCATCGCGCAGGTGCGGACGGTCGAGGCCGGCGAGAGCGTCGGATATAACGGTCGCTGGACCGCGCCGGGGCCGCGCCGGCTCGCCACCCTCTCCCTCGGCTACGCGGACGGCTATCCGCGCGCCGGCAGCGGCCGTGGCCACGCCCTCGTCGAGGGCGTGGCGTGCCCCATCCTCGGGCTGATCTCGATGGACCTCATCGTCCTCGACGTCACGCAGGCGCTGGGCGCGAGCCGCGGCGCGACCGCGACCCTGATCGGCGACGAGCTCGACGTCGACGCCGTGGGTCGGGCCGCCGACACCATCGGCTACGAGATCCTGACGGGCCTAGGTTCCCGTTATGTTCGCGCCTATGTAGAGTAGCGCGGATCGGCGGGGCGCCCTGTTTTCACCGCGAGCCGCCTCCCAGGGCGATCATGCCGCTTCGCGAGATCGCTCGACGCGACGGACTCGACCAAACGGAATCCCGAGGGAATGGCCAAGATCCAACAGACCTTCGTCTGCCAGTCCTGCGGCGCGGTCTACAATCGCTGGCGCGGGCGCTGTGAGGCCTGCAATGGCTGGAACACGATCGTCGAGGAAACGCCGGGCGGCTCCGGACCGCAATCGGGCCCTGCCTCGACGCGCCCCGCGCGCGCGCGCGGCCGCGTCTTCCCTCTTGAGGGGCTGACCGGCGAAGCCAAGGAAGCGCCCCGCATACCCTCGGGCATCGCCGAGCTCGATCGCGTCACCGGGGGCGGCTTCGTGCGCGGCTCGGTGATCCTGCTCGGCGGCGACCCAGGCATCGGCAAGTCGACCCTGCTGATGCAGGCCTCGGCCGCGATGGCGAAAACCGGCGAGCGCGTCGCCTACATCTCGGGTGAGGAGGCGGTCGGGCAGGTGCGCTTGCGCGCGGAACGGCTCGGTCTCGCGGGTCGTCCGGTGGAACTCGCCGCCGAGACCAACGTCGAGGACATCGTCGAGACCCTGTCCCAGGGTCGCCCGCCCGCGCTCGCCATCATTGACTCGATCCAGACGATGTGGACAGAGACCGTGGAATCGGCCCCCGGCACGGTCACGCAGGTCAGGAGTTCCGCGCAGGCGCTCATCCGCTTCGCAAAATCGACCGGCACGGCCGTGATTCTCGTCGGCCACGTCACTAAGGACGGGCAGATCGCCGGGCCCCGCGTCGTCGAGCACATGGTCGATGCAGTTGCCTCCTTCGAGGGCGACCAGGGCCACCATTTCCGAATCCTGCGGGCGGTGAAGAACCGGTTCGGCCCCACCGATGAGATCGGTGTGTTCGAGATGACCGACGGCGGATTGGCCGAGGTACCGAATCCCTCCGCCCTGTTCCTCGCGAGCCGCGACCACGCCGCGCCGGGCACGGCGGTTTTCGCTGGCATGGAAGGCACGCGCCCGCTCCTCGTCGAGATCCAGGCCCTCGTCGCCCCCTCCGCCCTCGGCATGCCGCGTCGCGCTGTGGTGGGCTGGGACCCGAACCGGCTATCGATGGTGCTGGCCGTCCTCGAGGCCCATGGCGGCATCCGCCTCGGCACCCACGACGTCTACCTCAACGTCGCGGGGGGCCTGCGCATCTCCGAGCCCGCGGCAGACCTCGCGGTGGCGGCAGCGCTCGTCTCCTCACTGTCGGGCGCCGTGCTGCCTCACGAGAGCGTCTATTTCGGCGAGATCGGCCTGTCCGGCGCGATCCGCCCGGTGGCGCAGGCGGCCGCCCGGTTGAAGGAGGCGCACAAGCTCGGCTTCGCGAAGGCGCTCACCCCGCAGGGCCGCGGCGAGGTCGGCGAGCGGGCGCTGCCCACGGAGTCCCTGCGCCACATCGCTGATCTCGTCTCGGGAATCGCCGCTGGCGCTCCTCGCCGATCCGGCGCCAAGGGCGGGCGGACGCGCTACGACGAGGACGATTGAGGATTCGTCGTTCTCCAACACCGGCGACACGGGTCCGGCCGGCGATCATCCTGCTCGCTTGGGCGAGCATCGTGACGGGCGAGCTGCGCCAATTCCTGGGGGCACACTCCCGGATCCCGGCGCGACGTGCATCGGCCGCGCACCCTGAGGGTGACGGCTGAGGTTCGTCGGAGTATACAGGCCCCGCGGTCCCGGGGTGCCGCGAATGCCCATGTTGCCCCGCAATCCCCGCGTAAACGACAGGACGCGATGCCGTTCTCCATTCTCGATCTCGTGGTGCTCGGTATCGTCGTGATCTCCGCGCTGCTCGCGGCCGTGCGCGGCGTCACGCGCGAAGTGCTGGCGATCATAGCCTGGGTGGCCGCCGCCGCGGTGGCCTGGTCGTTCCATCCGCTCCTTCTCCCCACGGTGAAGCAGCACGTAACGAGCGACACGGTGGCGCTTGTCGCCTCGATCGCCGCGATCTTTCTCGGCACCCTCATCGTCGTCTCGATCATCACCGTGAAGATATCGGACGTGGTGCTGGACTCGCGCATCGGTGCAGTCGATCGCTCCCTGGGCTTCGTGTTCGGCGCCGGACGCGGCTTCCTCATCTGCGTGATCGGGTGGGTGTTCCTGGCGTGGCTGGTGCAGGGCAAAATGCCCGAATGGGCCGCCCAAGCCCGCTCCCGCCCGATGCTAGAAAAGACCGGCGACGCTCTCGTAGCGCAATTGCCCGAGAACCCGGAGGGCTTCCTGAAGCAGTTCAAGAAGCCCAAGATCGAGACCCCGCCCAACGAGCCTGTGGATGCTCCTGCCGAGACAGACGCGCCGGCGCAGCGCCGCTCGGATGCCGGCGGCCAGCCGGGAGCCACGCCCACGCCGCGACGCTGATCTGCTCCCGGCGCCGCTTGGTTGCCGGGTAACCACCTCTTAGATAACGGTCACTTGACGGTGCCGGACGGGAAGACATCGAGGCGCGACGACCGCTCAGTGCGGGCCTGATCGCGCCCCGCATGACGTTGAGCCGACGGCGACGAGGGATCACCACCAGCATGTCAGACCGCTCCGCGCCCGTTCAGCCCCCGATTGGCTACGCTGACGGGCTCGACCGCGATGGGGATACGCTGCGCGAGGAATGCGGCGTCTTCGGAATCTTCGGGCATCCGGACGCCTCCGCGGTCGTCGCGCTCGGCCTGCATGCCCTGCAGCATCGGGGGCAGGAGGCGGCCGGCATCGTCTCCTTCGACGGCGAGATCTTCCATTCGGAGCGGCGTCCCGGTCTCGTCGGCGATTCCTTCTCGGACCGATCGACCATCGAACGCCTCAAGGGGCGCTCGGCGATCGGACATGTGCGATACTCGACCACCGGCGGCACCATCCTGCGCAACGTGCAGCCACTCTTCGCGGAACTCGCCGGCGGCGGGCTGGCGGTCGCACATAACGGCAACCTCACGAATGCGCTCTCGATCCGCCGCGAACTCGTGCGCGACGGCGCGATCACGCAATCGACCTCCGACACGGAGGTGATCCTGCATCTTGCCGCCCGCAGCCGCTCGCCGCGCATCATCGAGCGCTTCATCGATGCGCTGCGCCAGATCGAGGGTGCCTACGCGCTTGTGGCGCTGACGAACAAGAAGCTGATCGGCGCGCGCGATCCGATGGGCATCCGCCCCCTCGTCATCGGCGAGCTCGATGGCCGCTATATCCTGGCTTCGGAGACCTGCGCCCTTGACATCATCGGCGCCAAGTTCGTGCGCGATGTGGAGAACGGCGAGATCGTCGTCATTTCCGAGGAGGGCCTCCAGTCGATCCGCTTTGCCGAGAAACGCCCGATGCGGCCCTGCATCTTCGAGTACATCTACTTCGCCCGGCCCGATTCCATCGTGAATGGGAAGAGCGTCTACGCGGTGCGCAAGAATATCGGCATCGAGCTCGCCCGCGAGGCAGGAGCGCCGGCCGACATCGTGGTGCCGGTGCCCGATTCCGGAGTACCGGCGGCCCTCGGCTTCGCGCAGGAGACCGGTCTGCCCTTCGAGATGGGCATCATCCGCAACCACTATGTCGGCCGCACCTTCATCCAACCGACCCAGTCGGTTCGCGAACTCGGCGTGAGGATGAAGCACTCCGCCAATCGCGCCGCGATCGAGGGCAGGAGCATCGTGCTCGTCGACGACAGCCTCGTGCGCGGCACCACCTCGGTGAAGATCGTCCGCATGATGCGCGAGGCCGGCGCCAAGGCCGTGCATTTCCGCATCGCCTCGCCGCCGATCACCTATCCGGACTTTTACGGGATCGACACGCCGGAGCGCGAGAAGCTGCTCGCGGCCACCCACGACCTTGAGGGCATGCGCCAGTATATCGGCGCCGATTCCCTGGCCTTCCTGTCGATCGACGGCCTCTACCGGGCCATGGGCGAGACTGGCCGAAACGAGGCCTGCCCGCAATACACTGACCATTGCTTCACGGGCGATTACCCGACCGGCCTGACGGATCTCGCGATCGCCGGCCCGAAGCGCCTCGCGATGTTGGCCGAAGCCGATTGATCTCCGCGACCATGAAAATCTCTCCCGACAAACCTCTCGACGGGCGCATCGCCGTCGTCACCGGCGCCTCGCGCGGCATCGGCCGCTCCGCGGCTCTCGCATTGGCGCGCGCGGGGGCGCACATCGTGGCGGTCGCCCGCACCCAGGGTGCGCTGGAGGAACTCGACGATGCCATCCGCCAAGCCGGATCGAGCGCGACTCTGGTGCCGCTGAACCTCACCGACTACGACGCGATCGACCGCCTCGGGCTCGCCATCAACGATCGCTGGAAGCGCCTCGACGTCGTGGTCGGCAATGCCGGCATCCTCGGCAACCTGATGCCGATCGGCCACGTGACGCCGAAGGTCTGGCAGCAGGTGATGGACATCAACGTCACGGCGAACTGGCGCCTGATCCGCTCCTTCGACCCGCTGCTGCGGATGTCGGATGCGGGCCGAGCGATCTTCGTCACCTCGGGCGCTTCGACGAAGTGCCGCGCCTACTGGGGGCCCTATTCCGTCTCGAAGGCGGCGCTCGACGCGCTGGTGCGCACCTACGCCGCCGAGACCGAGACGACGAAGGTTCGGGCCATGCTCCTCAACCCCGGCCCCCTGCGTACCGCCATGCGCCGCGCCGCCATGCCCGGCGAGGACCCGGACACGCTGAGGACGCCGGACGACCTCGCGCCCCATTTCGTGCGGCTCGCCCGTCCGGACTGGTCGGAATCCGGCAAGATCTACGACTTCCCGACCGACCGCGTGCTGACGCCGCAGGCGCCGGCCTGACGCGTCCGCTCAGGCGGATCATACGCGCGGCGAACGGGTTGGACTGACAGCGGATCAGGAGAGTTGGGCCGGGCATGATCGACGTTCGCTGCATCTGCGCCATCGGCTTGCGCGGGCAACTCGGCCTCGACGGACACCTGCCCTGGGAGGGCAACACCGATCCGCTCTTCGTGGAGGACGTGACCCGCTTCTTCGCGCTCACCATGGGCCACGTGCTCATCGCGGGGCCGAAGACGGTGGCCTCGGTGCCGGAATTCGCTTTCCGGGACCGCACCATCGAGGTGGTCCGCTCGCACGAGGATCCGGAGGCGGTGCTCGGGCGCTATCCCGGCCGGCGCATCTTCGTCGGCGGCGGCATCGGGGTCTGGAACGCCTACGCCCGGTACATCCAGCACTGGGACATCACCCGGCTCCCCTACGACGGCGAGGCCGACCGCTGGTTCGATCCTGCCTGGCTGGTCGGGGGACCCCTGCGCGCCTGAAGGCACAAATCGATACCCTGGCGAGTTGACGCGCACGCGTCGCTGCAGGGTTCGTCATGAGTGAGCACAGCTATCGGTTCGGCATCGAGGAAGAGTATTTCCTGGCCGATGCCGAGACCCGCGGCACGCCGCGCCGCTCGGTGAAGCCCTTCCACGCGGAAGCCGCCGCGCATCTGCCGGCGATCGGGCGCGAGCTCCTGCAGTGCCAGGTCGAGGTCTGCACCCCGCCTTCGACCGATCTCGCCGAGGCGCGCGCGGTGCTCGGGCAGCAGCGCGCGACGCTCGCGGCAATCGGCACAAACCATGAACTCCTGGTCTTCGCGGCCGGAACCCACCCGGTCGCCGACTGGGCGCGCCAGGTTCCCACGAAGGGCGACCGCTACCGGGGCATCCTGCGCGACGTCGGCCTGGCCGGGCGCCGCAGCCTGATCTGCGGGATGCACGTGCACGTTGAGGTGCCCGATCCCGCCGCGCGGATCGATCTGATGAACCGCCTCCTGCCCTTCCAGCCGATCCTGTTCGCGCTCTCGGCCTCCTCGCCCTTCTGGCAGGGCAAGCCGACCGGCCTGACCGCCTACCGCCTCAGCGCCTTCGGCGAGCTGCCGCGGACCGGCCTGCCGGAGCTGTTCGCCGCGACCGCGGATTACGAGCGCTACGTCCGCATCATGACGCGGGCCGGCTCGATCCAGGATGCGAGCTTCCTGTGGTGGTCGCTGCGGCCCTCGGTCAAGTTCCCGACGCTGGAGCTGCGCATCGCCGATTCCTGCACGCGCCTCGAGGACGCGCTGACGATCGCCGCCCTGTTCCGCTGCCTCGTGCGCCTCGTCGTGCGCCGGCCGGAGCTGAACGCCCGGCTCGACGGCGTCTCGCGGGCGCTCGCCGACGAGAACCTGTGGCGGGCGCAGCGCGCCGGCACCGATGCGGAGATGATCGACGAGGCGAGCGAGCGGGCCCTGCCCTACGCGGAGGCGCTCGACGGTCTCCTCGACCTGATCGGCGAGGATGCCGATGCGCTCGGCTGCGCCGACGAGGTGGGGAATGCCCGCCGCATCGTGGCGCAGGGTACGAGCGCTGACGGGCAGATCGCGGCCTTCGAGGCGGCGCGGGAGGCCGGCCTCACCAACCGGCAGGCGCTCGACGCCGTGGTCGACTGGCTCGCACGGACGGCGAAGGGCGAGGCGACGCCCTCCCCTGCCTGAGGCCACCTCGGGCGAGCGGCAGCATGCCCGCTCAAGAAGAACACTTCCGAATCGGCAGAAAGCCAACGGCCTCGCTGCTCGCATGCTCGCTTGGTGGATCACGGCCAACGCCCGCGACGGGTCCGAAGCGAAAGCTCGCCGTCAGGCCGGCCGAGTCCGGATCCTAGCCCTTGTCGAAGGGGTTCTTGGTGGTGCGCAGCGAGAGGCGGATCGGCGTGCCCGGCAGGTCGAAGGCGTCGCGCAGGCCGTTGACGAGGTAGCGCGTGTAGGATTTCGGCAGTGCGTCGAGCTGGTTGCCGAACAGCGCGAAATGCGGCGGGCGGCTCTTCACCTGCGTGGCGTAGCGGATCTTGATGCGCCGACCCGAGACCGCGGGGGGCGGGTTCCGGCTCGTCGCCTCGTTCAGCCAATCGTTGATGCGCGAGGTCGAGACGCGGCGGTCCCAGACCTCGGCGGCCTCGACCACGGCCTTCATGAGCCGGTCAACGCCCTCGCCGGCGAGCCCCGACAGCGGCACCACCGCGACGCCCCGCACCTGCGGAAGCAGCCGCGTGCAATCCTCCCGCAGCGTCTTCAGGAGGCCCGGCTGGTCGGCCACGAGGTCCCACTTGTTGAGGCCGATCACGACGGCGCGGCCCTCGCTCTCCACGAGGTCGACGATCGTGAGGTCCTGCTTCTCGAACGGGATGGTCGCGTCGAGGAGGACCACCACCACCTCGGCGAAGCGCACGGCGCGCAGGCCGTCCGAGACCGCGAGCTTCTCGAGCTTGTCGTCGATGCGGGCGCGGCGGCGCATCCCGGCCGTGTCGTGCAGCTTGATCCGGCGCCCGCGCCACTCCCAGTCGAGGGAGATCGAGTCGCGGGTGATGCCGGCTTCCGGGCCGACGAGCAGGCGCTCCTCGCCGAGCATGCGGTTGATCAGCGTAGACTTGCCGGCATTCGGGCGGCCGACGATCGCGACCTTGAGGGCGCGGCCGCCCGGCGCATCGGCATCCTCGTCGGGCTGCGGCAGCGCCTCCTGCAGGGCGCTGTGCAGCTCGCCGATGCCCTCGCCGTGCTCGGCCGAGAAGGGGATCGGGTCGCCGAGACCGAGCGAGAAGGACTCGTAGGCGCCCGCCATCCCGGCGCCTCCCTCCGCCTTGTTGGCGATGAGGATGACCGGGCAGCCGGCCCGGCGCACGAGCTCGGCGAAGGGCTGGTCGGCCGGCAGCACGCCCGCCCGCGCGTCGATCACGAACAGCACGACGTCGGCTTCGAGGATCGCCGCCTCGGTCTGCGCCCGCATGCGCCCGAGGAGCGAGCCCGCATCCGCTTCCTCAAGCCCCGCCGTGTCGATGATCCGGAAGCTCAGGCCACCGAAATTGACGTCGCCCTCGCGACGGTCGCGGGTGACGCCCGGGCGGTCGTCCACCAGGGCGAGCTTCTTGCCCACCAGCCGGTTGAACAGGGTCGACTTGCCGACATTCGGCCGTCCGACGATGGCGACGGTCGGCAGTTCCATGATGTTCTCGTCCGTGAATGCCGGCCGGGCCGGCGGCAGCACCGTTCCCGCGCCGCGGGAACGGTCCTCAAGGTATTGGCCGATCGCGCCTCTTCAACCGGCCGGGCCGGCGCGCGGGATCAGCGCGTGATCGGCGGCGGCGGCGCGGCCGGCTCGGGCTTCGCCTCGGTGACCGTGACCGGCCCGCCGGCCACGAGGGCGGCGTAGACCTCGATGCGCTGGCGCAGGTTCTGCGGCGTCTCGGGATCGGTCGCGAGCTGGTCGAACCAGCGGCCGGCCTCGTCGTACTGGCCGCGCCTCAGCGCCACGAGGCCGAGCATCTCGCGGGCCGTGTGGCGGAACGGGCTCGACGCGGCGAGGCCCTGCAGGGTCGAGATGGCGGGCGCCGGGTCGGCAGCGTCGAGCCGCAGCAGGGCGGCGCGCAGCCGCGCGAGGTCGCGCAGGCCATCGCCGGTCCTGGTATCGTCCGCGATCCGGTCCAACTCGGCCGCGCCCGCGGCCGGGTCGCGCTTGGCGGTCTCGGCGGCCGAGCGGAACCGGGCCAGCAGGCGGTAGCCCGCCGGGCCGTCCGCTTCCAGCGCCGAGAAGGCCTTCTCGGCCTCCTCGGGCTTGCCGTCGCGGGCGAGGCGGTTCGCCGTGTCGAAGCGCTCGGAGGCCGCCTCGGCGGCGAGGCGCTGCGCGTTCTGCCAGTAGCGCCAGCCGCCGACCGCCGCCACGACGAGGATCGCGAGCGCGATGAACACGCCGCTGTAGCGGCGCCAGATCTGCGCGACCTGGTCACGGCGGTAATCCTCGTTGACCTCGCGGAAGAACTCGTTGTTTTCGGCCATCGTCTCTCAGGCCGGTCCCGCCGGGGCCGGCCGCCTCGTGCCTCTCAAGCGCCCGCGCCTAGCACAGACCGTCGGGCTTGGCGACCGTCGCCGCGCCCTGATCGCGCATCGCATATCAGGCCGTCCCCGGCCAGGCGTAGACCCCGATCAGCGGATAATGGAGGTAGCGGCCGAACACGAACCAGACGGCCACGCCGATGACGACCGCGAGGGCGTCGTTGCGCCAGCCCGCGGGCCTGGCCGCCTCGCCGCCGTGCTGGTCGGCGACCTGCCGCGCCGTGAGGTCGCGGCGCTTGGCGCTGATGCGGGCGGCCACCGCCCAGGCGAGGAACCCGCCGAACAGCAGGATCGAGCCGAGATCGCCGTTGGCGAGAAGGTGAGCGGTCGCCCAGATCTTCACGGCGAGCAGCATCGGGTGCTTGGCCCGGGCGCGGATGTGGCCCGGCAGGTAGGTCGACGCCAGCGCGATGAAGGCGAACAGGGTGAGCAGGACGGCGAGGTGGCGCGTCCAGACCGGCGGATCCCAGACCGTAATGTAGCCGGCGGCCCGGTACTGGTGGAAGCCGATCCCGATCAGGACGAGGCCGGCGAGCGAGAGCAGCGTGTAGCCGAGCTTGAACCGCTTCTCGCCGACCTGCCCGATCACCGCCGCGCGCTTGGCGCGGGCCATCGAGAAGGCGTGCGTGCCGAGAAACAGCACGAGCCCGAGGATCAGGATCAGCATGGGTCGCCTTCGCCGGGAGAACGCGTAAGACCGGGCTCGGCCCGGCAAGCACTCCGTAACGGTTCTGAAGCGAATCTGGCGCGCTTGTCCAGGCTCACCCGATGACGCGCGTCCCGCTCTTCACCGCTCTCGCGTTGCTGGCTCTCGCCGCCCCGGCGCTCGCCGCATCCGAGCCGCCGCTCGCGAGCCTGACGCTCGTCGGGCCGCCGAGCCTCCTGTTCAAGGCGGGGCGCGACGCCTGCGACGGAGCCGACGTGCCGGACGCCTCGGCGCGCGCCTTCCGGGACGCGACGGGCGCGGTCGCGCTCTTCGGCATGCATTACCGCAACCGGGCCCTGCGCGGCCCCGACCTCGACCACCTGACGCTCGATTGCGCGGTCGTGCTCGATTCGGGCGAGAAGGCCGATCCCGCCCTCTACGACGACCGCTCGTGGATCACCGCCACCTGGACGGAGGACGGGCGCTCGGTCGCGGCGCTCCTCCACCACGAGTACCAGGCGAACGCGCATCCGGGCCGATGCGCGGCCAAGTCCTACATGGAATGCTGGTACAACACGCTGACCGCCGCCTCGTCCTCGGATGGCGGGCGCAGCTTCGCCCGCGCCGACCCGCCCGCCGTGATGGCGGCGGCGCCCTTGCGCCAGGAGGTCGGCCAGGGGCGGCACCGGGGCTTCTTCAACCCCTCGAACATCGTCGCGGACGGGCCCTGGCGCTACGTGCTCGCCTCGACCACCGGCTGGGAGCGGCCGGGCAGCGACCAGGAGGCCGGCGTCTGCCTGTTCCGGACGCGCACGCCCGCGGACCCGGCGAGCTGGCGCGCCTGGACCGGCGCCGGATTCACCGCGGCCTTCCCGGACCCCTACCGGAAGCCGGTCAAGGTCCCCGACACCTGCAAGCCGGTGGCCCCCTTCCCCACGCCGGTCGGCGCGGTGGTGCGCCACCGCGCGACGGGCGCGTTCGTCGCGGTCTTCATGGCCAAGGCCGGCGGGGCGTTCCCGCGATCGGGCTTCTACTGGACGTCGTCGCGCGACCTCATCGCCTGGGACAGGCCGCGCCTGCTCGTCGCGGGGGCCACGCTCTACGACGACCCGTGCGGAGCCCCGGGCGGCCTGATCGCCTACCCGTCCCTCCTCGATCCCGCCGCGACGGGCCGGAACTTCGACGATGTCGGGGACACGGCGCTCCTGACCTACGCGACGCTGCGGACGGAGGGCTGCGCGATCACCTCCGATCGCGATCTCGTGCGCCGGCGCGTGGCGATCAAAGTCTGGCCCTGAATTGACGGGACGGCGGAGTCCTGGGCCACTGGGCCGCCGACACCGGAGCGACCCGATGACGCCGCACTGCCTCGCCTGGGACGACCTGCCGGAGACGCGCGCCCCGAACGGCGTCGCCAAGCGCTCGCTCGACGGCGTGGGCGCGAGCCTCGTGCGGGTCCTCGTGCCGGCCGGCGTCAGGGCGGAGCGGCACAGCCACGCGCACGAGCAGTTCGTTCAGGTCCTCTCCGGCCGCGGCACGCTGGAGACCGAGCAGGGACGGCGGGATTTCGGGCCGGGCAGCCTGTTCCACTTCCCGGCCGGAACCTGGCACGCGGCCGCGTTCGAGACGGAGACGGTGCTGATCGAGACGAATCTCCGGGCGTGAAGCGGCGTCCCTACTCCCACTCGATCGTGCCGGGCGGCTTCGAGGTGATGTCGTAGGTCACCCGGTTGATGCCCTTCACCTCGTTGATGATGCGCGTCGCCACGCGGCCGAGGAAGGCCATGTCGAAGGGGTAGAAATCCGCCGTCATGCCGTCGACCGAGGTGACGGCGCGCAGCGCGCAGACGTGGTCGTAGGTGCGCCCGTCCCCCATCACGCCGACCGTCTTGACGGGCAGGATCACCGCGAAGGCCTGCCAGATCGTGTCGTAGAGCCCGGCCTTGCGGATCTCCTCCAGGTAGATCGCGTCGGCCTTGCGGAGCGCGTCGAGCTTCTCGCCCGTGATCGTGCCAGGGCAGCGGATGGCGAGGCCCGGACCCGGGAAGGGATGGCGGCCCACGAAGGCGTCGGGCAGGCCGAGTTCCCGGCCGAGCACCCGGACCTCGTCCTTGAACAGCTCGCGGAGCGGCTCGACGAGCTGCATGTTCATGCGCTCGGGCAGCCCGCCGACATTGTGATGGCTCTTGATGGTGACGGAGGGGCCGCCCGTGAAGGACACGCTCTCGATCACGTCCGGGTAGAGCGTGCCCTGCGCCAGGAAGGCGGCGCCGCCGATCTTCCGCGATTCCGCCTCGAACACGTCGATGAACAGGCGGCCGATCGTCTTGCGCTTCTGCTCGGGGTCGCTGACGCCCTCGAGCGCGCCGAGGAACAGCTCCTGCGCCTCCACGTGGACGAGCGGGATGTTGTAGTGGTCGCGGAAGAGGCGCACCACCTCCTCGGCCTCGCCCGCGCGCAGCAGGCCGTGGTCGACGAAGACGCAGGTGAGCTGCTCGCCGATCGCCTCGTGGATCAGCACCGCCGCGACCGCCGAGTCGACGCCGCCGGAGAGCCCGCAGATCACCCGCTCCCCGCCGACCTGCGCGCGGATTTTCTCGATCGCCTCCTCGCGGTAGGCGCCCATGGTCCAGTCGCCGGAGCAGCCCGCGATGTCGCGCACGAAGTTGCGGATGAGGAGCGCGCCGTGGGGCGTGTGCGCCACCTCCGGGTGGAACTGCACGGCGTAGAACTTCCGCGCTTCGTCCGCCACCGCCGCGAAGGGCGCGTTCCGGGAGATCGCCACCGTGGTGAAGCCGTCGGGCAGCTTGGTGACGCGGTCGCCGTGGCTCATCCAGACCGGGTAGTGCTCGCCCACGTGCCAGACGCCCTTGAAGAGCGCGCAATCCGACAGGATCTCGATCTCGGCGCGGCCGAACTCGGCATGGTGCCCGCCCTCGACCTCGCCGCCGAGCTGGGCCGCCATGGTCTGCTGGCCGTAGCAGATGCCGAAGACCGGCACGCCCGCGTCGAAGACGATCTGGGGCGCGCGGGGCGAGGCCTCCGTCGTCACCGATTCCGGGCCGCCCGACAGGATCACGCCCTTCGGCCGCGTCTCGGCGAAGGCCTCGGCCGCCTTCGTGAAGGGCACGATCTCGCAGTAGACGCCCTCCTCGCGCACGCGCCGCGCGATGAGCTGCGTCACCTGACTGCCGAAATCGACGATGAGGATCTTGTCGTGGTCGGTGGTCGTCATGGCCCTGCAGTTAGACGAGCGCCCCCGCGCGTGCAACGCGCGTGCTCGCAGGTCTGTGCGGCGATCGGCCGAAGGCTGGGGATCGGCGCGCGTCCGGCGCGGCGATGCGGATGGCGCGGAACGGTACCGATCGAGCGGCCTCGGGACCGCGGATGGCCCCGCACCGGGGCCATTCCGCCCGCGAGCCGCCTCAGCGGCGCCGTTCGAGGGTCGCCACGTAGAACCCGTCCGTGCCCGTCCGTGCGGGGCTCATCTGCAGGCCGTGCCGCGTGAAGCGCAGCAGGGGCGCCAGGGCCGGCCTCGCGGCCTCGACGACGCGTGCGGCCGGCACCACGGCGAACCGGTCACCGGCCCGCTCCAGCAGCCTCGCCACCGCGCCGTCATTCTCCTCCGGCAGCAGCGAGCAGGTGATGTAGGTGATGCGCCCTCCGGGCCGGACGAGCGCCGCTGCCCGGTCGAGCACGGCCGCCTGCTCGGAGAGCCGGGTCGCGAGGCTGCCCGGCCGCAGGCGCCACTTCGCGTCCGGGTTGCGCCGCCACGTGCCGGTGCCCGTGCAGGGCGCATCGACCACGACGCGGTCGACCGTCCCGTCGAGGTCCGTCAGCACGTCGGCCCGGGCGCGGCCCGTTCGGGGCGTGCGCACCTCGGCCCGGGCGCCGGCCCGGCGCAGGCGCTCGTGGATCGGGGCGAGGCGGCGCGGGTCGCCGTCAGTGGCGACGAGGCGGCCCGCGTTGCGCATCAGGGCCGCCAGCGCCAGGGTCTTGCCGCCGCCGCCCGCGCAGAGATCGACGATCGTCTCGCCGGGTCTCGCCTCGGTGAGCAGGCTCGCGAGCTGCGAGCCCTCGTCCTGGATCTCGTACCAGCCCTCCAGGAACTCCGGCTCGACATGGAGCGCCGGCCCGCGCCCGTCGGCGCCGATCGGGATGCGCAGCCCCTGCGGAGCGTGCGGCGTCGGCTCCGCCGAGAGGTGGCCGAGCGCCGCGAGGGCGTCGGCACGATCCTGCTTCAGGGAATTGATGCGGATATCGAGGGGCGCCCGCCGCGCGAGCGCGCGCAGCTCGGGCAGCAGATCCTCGCCGAGCAGCGCGCCGAGCGCGGGCAGCACCCAGTCCGGCGCATCGCCCGCGACATGCGCAGGCGCCTCCGCGAGCGTGGCGTCGCGAAGGCGCGTCAGCTCACCCTCGCTCAACGGCGGCGGCGCGAAGCGCTCGCCCGTGAACAGGGCCGCGACCGTCGGCGCGGCGAGGCCCTGCTGCAGGCGAAGCGAGCCGATCAGGATCGCGCGCGGGGTGTCCTCGCCCATGATCCAGGCAGCGGAGGCGCGGCGGCGCAGGGCGTCGTAGACGAGGCTCGCGATGGCCGCGCGGTCGCCGGAACCGGCGAAGCGGTGGGCGAGGCCCCAATCCTTCAGGGCGTCGGCGGCCGGGCGGCGGCGCTCGGCGATGTCGGCCAGCACCTCGATGGCGGCGGAGCAGCGGGCGGCGGGTGTCAGGTCACTCTCCTCAGATGCGTTAACGCTGCCGCGATACGGCCACGCTTCCTGCCCAGATGGGCCACAGGGCGGCCGAGCTTCGGGCATGATCCGCTTCCAGAACGGCACGCCAAGCCGCACGTCAACGTTCAAGGCCCCGAGAGACCCATGCCCCCCGTCATTCAACTCGCCGTCGCCGGCCTCCTGACCCTGGCGGTCGCCGCCTGCTCGACGGCGCCGGCCGCCCCGGAGGTGACGCCGCCGCCGCGCCGCCCCCTCGACGCCAAGACCCAGCTCGAATACGGCAACCCGCCGCCCCCGCCGCCGGGCCCGCGCTACTGAGGCGAGGCCGCCTCAGGCACCCTCGCGGGCGCGCCGCGCCTCGTAGGTCTTGAGGTGGGTGTAGGCCCGCTCGAGACAGGGCAGCGCGGCCGCCGGCGCGGCGCGGCGCCCGCGCGCGATCAGGTCGCCGATGATGTGGTCGGCCTCGATGCGGGCCCGGGCCTCGATGTCGCGCAGCATCGAGGCGGTCACGGGCGAGCCCTCCTGCGTGAGCATGGCGCGCGCCTGCGCGGCGACCTTGTCGCGCGGCGCGAAGCCCTCCGCCGCGGCGATTGCCGCGCACTCGTCGTACAGGCTCTCGATGAAGGCACGGCCGCCCGGCGCGCCGACGATGTCGCCGACGCTGCCGCGCATCAGGCAGGTCGCGCCCGCGAGCGTCGCCAGGAACGCCCACTTCTCCCACATCTCGAGCGTGATCGCGCTGCTCAGCCTCGGCTGGAAGCGCGCCTCCCGCATCAGGGCCTCGATCGCCGCGAGGCGGGGCGTGCTGGTGCCGTCGCGCTCCCCGCAGGTCAGCGTGCAGAACTCGCTCATGTGCCGGATCTCGCCGGCCGGGCCGAGCGTCGCCACGATGGAGCAGGAGCCGCCGAGCACACGCCCCGCCCCGAACCGGGCGTCGAGCACGTCGAGGTGGCGCATGCCGTTGAGGATCGGCAGCACGGTCGTGCCCTCCCGGACGGCGGGCGCCAGGTCCGAGACGGCCGCGTCGAGATCGTAGGCCTTGCAGGAGAGGAGCACGAGGTCGAAGGCGCCGCCCCGCCCGTCCGCCAGCGCGCCGGCCGTCACGGTCGAGGGCGACGGGATGTGCAGGTCGCCGAGCGGGCTCGCGACGCTGAGGCCGTTCGCCGCCAGCCTGTCCGCGCGGGCCGGCCGAACCAGGAAGGTGACGTCGCGCCCGGCCTCGGCGAGGCGCGCCCCGTAATAGCCGCCGGTCGCCCCCGCCCCCACCACGAGCACCCGCATCGATCCGCTCCCGATCCCGTCAATCTGCTCCTCCATGCGCGCGGCGGCGCCGGGATGCAACGCGGCGTCAGGGGCCGAGCGGCGTGAGCAGGATGCGCCAGGCGAAGACGAGCCACATCAGGCCCAGCACCGCGACGCCCGCCATGTAGGCGCGGAACCGGCTCGGAACGTGGTTCGAGGTCACGAAGATCGTCGCATGGACGACGCGCGTCGCGACGAAGACCCAGGCCAGGACCACGAACAGGAGGTCGGCCTTGCGGGTGTAGAGCGCGAGCGGGACGAGCGCGAAGAACAGCACCGGCAGCTCGAACTGGTTCGAGAAGGCGTTGGCCGTCGCCTGCACCCTCGCGGGCCAGTTGCGCTCGCCCAGCGCGATCTCGCCGATGCGCACGCGGCCCGCGCCGATCTCGGCGAAGCGCCGCCGTCCCATCACGATCAGGAGAGCGAAGACGAGGAGCACCTGCACGAAGACGGGCGCGAGGATGGCCTGGACGGTCATGGCTGGCTTGGCTTGTCCCAGTTCGCGAGCGCGACGATGCTGTGTGCGCAGGGGCTCCCGGCGCAGGTCCGGATGAGGCGCAGATCGGCCGTCACCAGGGTCGCATTCCACTGCTTGGCCGCTGCGACATACAGCGCGTCGTAGAGCGAGGCACCGGTCTCCGATGCGAGACGTGCCGCGTCCCTGTGCAGACCGGCGAGCGGAATCAGTGCGACGGATCGCGCGAGTCCGGTCAGTGCGTCTTCCATGCCGGCGAGCGGAAGCAAGTTGTCGCGCACGCGGCGCGCCAGAACTTGGCCCAGCTCGGCCGAGGCGTGGGCAGGGGCCGCGAGGAAACGGTCCTGGCCGAGGAGCGTGCGGGCCTGCTCCGAGAAATCCTCAGGGTAGAACCACTTCGCCATGACGCTCGCATCGACGATGAGCGTCATTCTCCGTCACGCAGACGCCGGATCAGGATCGTGCTGTCCTCGAAGGGCTCCCCTTCGGCCGGCGAACGGGCGGCGGCACGGATGCGGTCCGCATGCGCGATGCGCTCGGCGGGCGACCACATCAGCCCGCGCAACATGGCTTCCTTGGCCACGTCTTCCGGCGACCGCCCTGTCTCGGAGGCCCGCTCCAGCAGCATGGCCATCAATATCCCGCCGGCATCGTGCAGGGTCAGATCGCCCAAGGCTCCCTCCAGATCAGCATCGGCTCCGGAAGCCGATGCTATGCGAAGGGCGCACCGCGGCCAAGGCGAGGCGCGGGGCCGCCGCCGGTCGACATCAGGCCCGGCTCGGATAGTTCGGGCTCTCGCGGGTGATCGTCACGTCGTGGACGTGGCTCTCGCGCAGGCCCGCATTGGTGATGCGGATGAACTGCGCCCGCTCCTGGAATTCCGGCACGGTGGCGGCGCCCACGTAGCCCATGGCGGCGCGCAGGCCGCCCGCGAGCTGGTGCAGCACGGCCGCGACCGGCCCCTTGTAGGGAACCTGCCCCTCGATCCCCTCGGGCACGAGCTTGTGGGTGTCGCTGACCTCGGCCTGGAAGTAGCGGTCCGCCGAGCCGCGCGCCATGGCCCCGACCGAGCCCATGCCCCGGTAGCTCTTGTAGGAACGGCCCTGGTAGAGGAACACCTCGCCGGGGGCCTCGTCCGTGCCGGCGAGCAGCGAGCCCAGCATCGCCACCGAGGCGCCCGCCGCGATCGCCTTGGCGAGATCGCCCGAGTACTTGATGCCGCCGTCGGCGATCACCGGCACGTCGGCGTCGTAGGCCGCCTCGACGGCCTCCATCAGGGCGGTGAGCTGGGGCACGCCGACGCCCGCGACGATGCGGGTGGTGCAGATCGAGCCCGGGCCGATGCCGACCTTGATGGCGTCCGCGCCCGCGTCGATCAGCGCCAGGGCGCCCTCGCGGGTGGCGACGTTGCCGGCAACCACCTGCACGGCGTTCGAGAGCTGCTTCACCCGCTTGACGCTCTCCAGCACCTTGATCGAGTGGCCGTGGGCCGTGTCGACCACGATCACGTCGCAGCCCGCATCGATCAGGCGCTCGGCCCGCTCGAAGCCGCTGTCGCCGGTCGTCGTGGCGGCGGCGACGCGCAGGCGCCCCTGCTCGTCCTTGACCGCGTTCGGGTAGGCGACGCGCTTCTCGATGTCCTTGACGGTGATCAGGCCGATGCAGCGGTAATGATCGTCGACGACGAGCAGCTTCTCGATGCGGAACTGGTGGAGCAGGCGCTTCGCCTCGTCCTGGGTCACGCCCTCGCGCACGGTGATCAGGCGGTCGCGCGTCATCAGCTCGGCGACCGGCTGGCCCGGATTCGTGGCGAAGCGCACGTCCCGGTTCGTCAGGATGCCGACGAGCTTGCCGCGCGAGCCGTTCGGCCCCCGCTCCACCACCGGGATGCCCGAGATCCGGTTCTGCTTCATCACGTCGAAGGCGTCGGCCAGCGTCTCGTCCGGGTGGATCGTGATGGGGTTCAGCACCATCCCGGACTCGTACTTCTTGACGAGGCGGACCTGCTCGGCCTGCTCCGGCGGCTCGAGGTTGCGGTGGATGACGCCGAGGCCGCCGTTCTGCGCCATGGCGATGGCCATCGGCGCCTCCGTGACCGTGTCCATGGCCGAGGCCATGATCGGCAGGTTGAGGGCGATCGAGCGGGTGAGCCGGGTCGCGACGTTGACCTCCGTCGGCATCACGGAGGAGGCGGCGGGCCGCAGGAGGACATCGTCGAAGGTCAAGCCCTCGATGATGGAGGCGGTGCTGATGCGAGCCATGAGCCAACGTCCTTGCGGGGTCGCGCCGGGCATTGAAAAGGCGCCGCGGCGTCGTTGAGTTGGCACGGGCCAGTATCATGCACCGCAGGGCGGCGCAAAGGCGCAGGGCGGCGCGGCAACAGGAATCGACGCGCATCCCGCCTGCGCGGGCCGCATGGCGGTGAGGCCGGTCAGTTGATCCGCGCGGCCGGGCCCTTGTCGCCGAACTCCGGCGGCAGGCCGATATAGTCGCCGATGATGCCGTCGATGCCGGGCGCCCGGCCGAAGGCCTCGCAATCCGGGTCGAGGGGCGCCTCGCCAAGCACGGTGATGCGCAGGCGGTCATAGTTCGGGATGAACAGCGGCGCCTTGAAGGGGTCCTGGCCGGTGGCGATGTAGAAGCCGAAATCCTGCCCGAACTCGCCCGCGAGGTCGTAGGCGTCGCTGATCGGCGAGAAGCGCGGCTGGCTGGTGAAGGAATTCGCCGCCCCGCCCCAGATCATCGCGGCGCGCTGGTCGCGGCGTCTGTCGAGGGCCTCCGCCTCGACCGTCAGGCTGCCGAGGCCGATGGGCACGCGCGGCACCGGGATGCGCCCGACCGCGTCCGCGAAGCCGACGCCGAGCTGGGAGGCGATCGTGATCGCTCCCGAGGCGCCGATCGTCGCGCCGGCGCCGACGAGGTTCGTCAGCTCGACCCGGGTCACGGCGGCCCGCACCGTCAGGTCGGCGTCGCGGCCCGAGACCACGTCGTAGCGCAGCGACAGCTCGTAGCACATCGCGCGGTCGGCGGCGTTGGCGACGAGCTTGCGCTGCGCGGCGGTGATGCCGGGGCCCGAGACGGCCTCCGGAAAGGCGGTCGGGATGATGCGCACCGTGCGGGTGCGGGCGAGCGCGGAGGTCTCGGCGAACAGGCGGGCCTCGGTGGTCGCCTCGTCGCTCTTCCTGAGGCGGTCGTAGCGGCTGAGAAAGCCGGTCTCCCCGAGGATGACGGTGCCGCAGGCCGCCACGCCGAGGCACAGGACGATGCCGGCGGCGAGGCGGGTCAGCGATCGGGTCTCAAACGGCCGGAGGCGCATCCTGTCACTCTCACGCGGTCGAAGATCGGGCGCGTCGGGACGGCACGCCGGCGATGCCGAGCGCGCGGGCCGGCCGCGGCGTTGCGCGAAGCTTAAGGGTTCGGGCCGTTCCCGGGGAAGGGATCGCTCTCTCCGCGGCCTCCGAACGTTTCCGTCTGTGTCCGCGGAGACACGGCCCGCGGGACGGCCGCGCCGGGCCGATGCAACCGCCCGGCCCCTCAGCGCTTGTCGAGACCGATGCGCCCCTCTCGAATCGTCCCCCTCGTCGTCGCCACCGCGCTCTTCATGGAGAACACCGATTCCACGGTGATCGCCACGGCGCTGCCGACCATCGCCCGCAGCCTCGGCGAGGATCCGATCGCCCTCAAGCTCGCGCTGACCTCCTATCTCGTCAGCCTCGCGATCTTCATCCCGATCAGCGGCTGGATGGCCGACCGCTACGGGGCGCGCAAGATCTTCCGGGCGGCGATCGGGGTCTTCATGCTCGGGTCGCTCGCCTGCGCGGCCGCGAGCGGGCTCGCGGGGTTCGTCGCCGCGCGCTTCCTGCAGGGGCTCGGCGGCGCCATGATGGTGCCGGTCGGGCGCCTGGTGATCCTGCGCAGCGTGCCGAAATCCGAGCTCGTCACGGCGCTCGCCTACCTGACCATCCCCGCCCTGATCGGCCCGATCATGGGGCCGCCGCTCGGCGGCCTGATCACCACCTGGCTCGACTGGCGCTGGATCTTCCTCATCAACATCCCGATCGGCCTGATCGGGATCGTGCTCGCCACGCTCTACATCGAGGACGTGCGCGAGCCGGAGCGGCCTCCGCTGGACCTCGCCGGGTTCGGCCTCCTGGGGCTCGGGCTCGCAGGCCTGATGCTCGGCCTCGCCTCGACCGGCCGCCATCTGCTGCCGGACTGGCTGTCCTGGACCTGCCTCGGCGGCGGCGCCGCGCTCCTCGCGCTCTACTTCCGCCACTCGCGGGCGGTCGCCTACCCGGTGCTGCGGCTCGATCTCCTGCGCTACCCGACGTTCCGGGCGGCGGTGACGGGCGGCAGCCTGTTCCGCATCGGCACCGGGGCGATCCCCTTCCTTCTACCGCTGATGCTGCAGATCGGCTTCGGGCTCGACCCGCTGCAATCGGGCCTGATCACCTTCGCGGCGGCGGCGGGCGCGATGTTCGTGAAGACCGTCGGCCCGCGCGTCCTGCGCGCCTTCGGCTTCCGGCCCGTGATGGTGACGAACGCGGTGCTGGCGGCGAGCTTCCTCGCGGTGAACGGCCTGTTCACGGCGCAGACCCCGCACTGGCTCATCGTCGCGCTGCTGTTCGTCGGCGGCTGCCTGCGCTCGCTCCAGTTCACCTGCGTCAACGCCATCGCCTACGCCGACATCGAGGCGCGCGAGATGAGCGCCGGCACGAGTCTCGCCAGCGTGGCGCAGCAGATCTCGCTGAGCCTCGGCGTCACGATCGGGGCGCTCGCGCTCGAGGGCGCGGCGGCCTGGCACGGCCGCAGCGCGATCGCGGCGGACGATTTCGCGCCGGCCTTCGTGACGGTCGCGCTCATCTCCGGCGCCTCGGTCCTCGCCTTCCTGCGGCTCGCGCCCGACGCCGGCGCGGAAGTGTCCGGCCGCCGCATCGTCGCGGCGGCCCCCGACGGGGCGCCGGGGCGGAACTAGCGGGCGCTCCCGCGGCCGGGCCTTCAGGCCGCGGCCCGGGCCGGAGCCCGGCCGCCGGCCGGGCGCTTGGCGCGGGCGGGCGCCCTCGTGCCGGGCTTCGAGGCGCGGCCCGCGCGCCAGCCCTGCCAGCTCCAGGCCCCGGGGCCCGCGAGCGCGTAGATCAGGAAGCCGCCCGCGAGGCCGAGATCGGCCAGGAACAGGGTGCGCTCCGCGACGGCCGCGGGGCCGGCGAAGTGCCAGAAGGAATGGAGCAGGACGGCCATGACGGCCACGAAGGCGGCGAGCGCGAGGCCGGACAGGCGCGGCAGCACGCCGAGGATCAGGGCGAGCGGCCCGAATACCTGCACGACGACGGCCGCGGTGGCGATCGCGTTCGGGGCCGGCAGGCCGGTGCCCGCGAGCGTCAGCGCGAAGCCTGAGACGTTCAGCGCGCGGGCGATCCCGGTCGGCAGGAGGGCCGCCGCGAGGAGCAGGCGGGAGGCGAGAAGCAGTCCGGCCTGGGCGCGGGCGATCACGGCGGGTCTCCGGTACGGCGGGATACGCCGCCACCCTCGCGGGAGGGGCTGAAGACGGGGTTAAGCGCGCCGCGTTCTCAACCGGAGGCGCCGCCCCGGAACAGGCGCCCGCGCTCGGTCCAGGCCACCACCGCGAGGGCGAGGCCGCCGAGGCAGGCGTAGCCGAGCCCGATCGGCAGCGTCGAGCCGTCGAAGGCATGCCCGATCAGGAAGCCGGACAGCGCGCCGAGAATGGTGGTGTAGCAGCCGAGGAACGAGGAGGCGGTGCCCGCGATCTCGCCGAGCGGCTGCAGCGCCAGGGCGTTGAAATTCGGCATGGCGAAGCTGATCAGGAACTGGTTGGCCGCGAGCACCGCGAGGAACAGCGCGAGCGGCGGCCGCCCCTGGTAGGCGAGGCCGAGGCCGACCTGCACGAGCGCCACCGCCACGAAGGCGCTCAAGCCGGCATGCGAGAGCGTGCGCATGCCGAGCCGGCGCACCGCGCGCGCGTTGACGAGGGTCGCCGCTCCCATCGCGCCCGCGACGAGCCCGAAGGCGAGCGGGAACAGGGCGCCGAGGTGATAGAGGCCGGTGTCGAAGACCTGCTGGGCCGAGCCGACATAGCCCATGATGCAGCCCGTGAGCAGGCCGAGCGCCGTGGCGTACCCGATCGCGACCCGGGTTCTGAGCGTCGTCGTCAGCGCCTGTCCCGTCGACCGCAGCGAGAGCGGGCGCCGGTACTGCGGGTGCAGGGTCTCGGGCATCCGGGCCGAGAACCAGACGACAACGGCCCCGGCGAGCACGAGCATCGAGACGAACACGTAGGTCCAGGAACCGAGCGCCAGCATCATCCCGCCGACCGCGGGGGCGATCATGGGCACGATCAGGAAGACCATCATGATGAGCGACATCACGCTCGCCATCTCGCGCCCGGCGAAGCGGTCGCGCACGATCGCGGTCGAGAGCACGCGGCCGCCCGCGGCGCCGAGCCCCTGGATGACGCGCGCCGCGAGCAGCCAGCCGAAGGACGGCGCCACCATCGCGAGGAGGCACCCCGCCACGTAGACGCCGAGGCTGGCGAGGAGGACCGGCCGGCGCCCGAGCGCGTCCGAGACCGGCCCGTAGACGATCTGCGCGAGGCCGAAGCCGATCATGTAGACGTAGACGAGGAGCTGCATCCGGTTCGGGTCGGGAACGTCGAACCGGGCCTGGATCGCCGGGAAGGCCGGCAGCAGGTTGTCGATCGAGATCGCGGTGACCGCCATCATCAGGGCGACGATGCCGACGAACTCGGCGAAGCCGGGGCCGGTCCAGGCCGGGGCCTCGCGGGCGGAGGGAACCTCGGTCGAGCCGGGCCGGATCGGAGCTGTCACGGGATGCCTTCGGTGAGCGCGGGCGCTGTGCTTGTCAGAACGCGCACCGGCCCCTTTCGGTATGTTTCAAGGCAGCTCTGTGACGCGGGGCAGGATCGCCCCGGCTGGCCTGCCCCGCGCCGCGCGACGCGCTTCGGCCGCAATGGCGGCCCTAGCTTGGCCGCTCCTCCCTCAGCGGAGATTCGCATGCGTCGAACCCTCGCCCTCCTCGCCCTGCTGGCACTGGCCGCCCTCGCCCCGATCGCCGCGCGGGCGCAGGCGCGCGCGGACCTCGCGTCCCGCGCCGAGGCGCTGCTCAAGCCCTATCTCGATGCCGGGCTGTTCTCGGGCGCGATCCTGATGGCGCACCGGGGACGGCCCGTCTTCCGCCGCGCCTACGGACTGGCCAACCGCGAATGGGGCGTCGCGAACACGCCCGAGACGCGCTTCCGCGTCGGCTCCATCACCAAGCAGTTCACCGCCGCCGCGATCCTGAAGCTCGCGGAGGCCGGCAAGCTCAACCTCGACGACCCGATCCGCCGCTTCTACCCGGAGGCGCCCGGAACCTGGGAGCGGGTGACGATCCGGATGCTGCTCAACCACAGCTCCGGAATCCCGAGCTACACCAACCTGCCGGATTATTACGCGCGCATCCAGCGCCTCGAGATGACGCCGCGCGAGATCGTGGCGCTGACCGCCGACAAGCCGCTGCTGTTCGAGCCGGGCAAGGGCTTCGACTACGACAATACCGGCTACATCCTCCTCGGCCTCGCCGTGGAGGCGGCCTCCGGCCTGCCCTACGAGCGCTACCTGCGCGAGGCGATCTTCGAACCGCTCGGCCTGAAGGATACGGGCTACGACGACGCCACCGCGATCCTGCCGCGTCGCGCGGCGGGCTACCGGCACGCGAATGGGCGCTGGCGCAACGCCTTGCCGATCGCCTCCAGCATCCCCTACGCGGCGGGCGCCCATTACTCGACGGTCGACGATCTCCTCGCCTGGGACCGCGCCCTGTTCTCGGGCCGGGTGATCTCGGACCTCTCGCGCCGGGCGATGTTCGCCGATGCGGGCTACGGCTACGGCTTCGGCTGGTTCCTCGGCCAGTCCCACGGGCACCGCCTCTGGTCGCACGGGGGCGGCATCAACGGGTTCCTGACCATCAAGGACAATTACCCGGACGACGACCTGATCGTCCTGGTCCTCGCCAACACCGAGACCGCCCCGGTCCAGACCATGGCGCGCGAGCTCGCCGCCCTCTGGTTCCGCATCCCCGATCCGGCCAACGAGATCGTGCTCGAACCCGAGATCATGGACCGCTACGCCGGCCGCTACCGGCTCGGCCCCGGCCGCGTGCTGACGCTCGCCCGCGAGGGCGACCACCTGACGGCGCAGGTCACCGGCGAGCCCGCCCTCCCCTTCGCGCCGGAGGGCGACCGGACCTTCCTGTCGAAGGCGCGCGAGGCGCGCATCACCATCGATACCGAGCCCGACGGGCGGCCGACCGGCCTGACCCTGTACCGCGACGGCCGCTTCCGCCTCGCGCCGCGCATCGAGGACGGCGCGCAGAACTGAGTCCGCGCTCCCCCGGCCCGCGCCCGCAGCGCTGTCGCCATCGTCGGCTTTCGCGGCTAATATGCGCCGCCGCTCGCGTGTTGCACCGCAACACGGCGCCGCCGCGAGAGGCCGATATGGTACAGATAAGCCGTTCGGAACGAACAGCTTCCTGCGCTGCACCATCTGATATGGCCAAAAGTCCAACTTGATTTGGGGGACCATCTGCCATTGGCTGCAGATGAGCCGAAGAAGAGCCATCGTGAGGAGACGTCAATGAACAAGCCGGAATTCCTGGGTTCCAGCACCAAGTCGCCGTTCTCGGCCCGCTACGAGAATTTCATCGGCGGCCAGTGGGTCGCCCCCGTCGGCGGCCGCTACTTCGAGAACACCTCGCCGATCACCGGCAAGGTCGTGTGCGAGGTCGCGCGCTCCGACGCGCAGGACATCGAGAAGGCGCTCGACGCCGCGCACGCCGCCAAGGACGCCTGGTCCCGCACCTCGGCCGGCGAGCGCGCCCGCATCCTCAACCTGATGGCCGACCGGATGGAGGAGAACCTCGACCTGATCGCGCAGGCCGAGACCTGGGACAACGGCAAGCCGATCCGCGAGACGATGAACGCGGACATCCCGCTCGCCATCGACCATTTCCGCTACTTCGCGGGCTGCGTGCGCGCGCAGGAGGGCTCGATCTCCGAGATCGACCACGACACCGTGGCCTATCACTTCCACGAGCCCCTCGGCGTCGTCGGCCAGATCATCCCGTGGAACTTCCCCATCCTGATGGCGGTGTGGAAGCTCGCCCCGGCGCTCGCGGCCGGCAACTGCGTCGTGCTGAAGCCCGCCGAGCAGACCCCCGCCTCGATCCTGGTGGTCCTCGAGATCATCGGCGACCTGCTGCCGCCGGGCGTCCTCAACGTCGTCAACGGCTTCGGCCTCGAGGCCGGAAAGCCGCTGGCCTCCTCGCCCCGCATCGCCAAGATCGCCTTCACGGGCGAGACGACGACGGGCCGGCTGATCATGCAGTACGCCTCGCAGAACCTGATCCCGGTGACGCTGGAACTCGGCGGGAAGTCGCCGAACATCTTCTTCGCGGACGTGGCGAACGAGGACGACGACTTCCTCGACAAGGCGCTGGAAGGCTTCACGATGTTCGCCCTCAACCAGGGCGAGGTCTGCACCTGCCCGAGCCGCGCGCTCGTGCACGAATCGATCTACGACCGCTTCATGGAGCGGGCGGTGAAGCGCGTTGAGGCGATCAAGCAGGGCTCGCCGCTCGACCCGAGCACGATGATCGGCGCCCAGGCCTCGGGCGAGCAGCTCGAGAAGATCCTGAGCTACATCGACATCGGCAAGCAGGAGGGCGCGCAGGTCCTCACCGGCGGCGAGCGCAACACGTTCGAGGGCGACCTCGCGGAGGGCTTCTACGTGAAGCCGACCGTGTTCCGCGGCCACAACAAGATGCGCATCTTCCAGGAGGAGATCTTCGGCCCGGTCCTGTCGGTCACGACCTTCAAGGACGACGCCGAGGCGCTCTCGATCGCCAACGACACCCTCTACGGCCTCGGCGCCGGCGTCTGGACCCGCGACGGGACCCGCGCCTACCGCTTCGGCCGGGCGATCCAGGCCGGCCGCGTCTGGACGAACTGCTACCACGCCTACCCGGCCCACGCGGCCTTCGGCGGCTACAAGCAGTCCGGCATCGGGCGCGAGACCCACAAGATGATGCTCGACCACTACCAGCAGACCAAGAACATGCTGGTGAGCTACTCGGCGAAGAAGCTCGGCTTCTTCTGAGAGCGACGGCTCGGACGCCCCGGCCCACCCGGTCGGGGCGTCCGCGCGTCCCGCCCCGGAGCATTTTCCGCCGAAGTGGCCACCGGTTCGGCGGAAAAAACTGCGACTCCGCGGAAAGTTAGCGCGTTTTCCGTGATCCGAAGGTCATGGAAAACGCGCTAGCGGCGGTCGAGGCAGGCCCGGGCGATCTCGTCCGATCTGGCGTCGCGGATCGCGCGCGTCGCCCGCGCCTGCGGCGGCGCGGTCTCCTCGCCCTGGTTCGCCTCGACCCGCTCCAGCTCGGGCAGCCGCGCCTTCACGGCGGCATCGGCGTAGCAGTCGCAGAAGCGCTCGCGATCCGCGATCGCGCTGCCGGGCGGCTTGATGTCGTCGAGATCGGCGAGGCAGGTCCGCCATTGGCCCTGCCGGCCGCCGGTATCGACGTCCGTGCGGGCCCTTGCCCCGAACGCGGCGAGCACGAGGACGACGGCGAGGCGCGTCCGCATGCGGGGCCTAGCGCAGGCCCGGGCCGGTGATCGGATCGTCGGGCGTCGCGGCGATCGAGCCCGGCGGCAGCGGTGCGTCGTCGCCGATGACGCTCGTGGTGCCGCCCGGGGGCCCGTCCCAGCCGACGACGCCCATCGGGTTGCTGCGGGTGACGTTCGGATTGAAGGCTTCACGCTCGACGCCGCCGTCGGGCATCCAGTTGTCGAGCCCCGGGCGGACGGTGAGATCGAGGGCAGGCCCGGCCGCGGCGGAACCGGCGGGCAGGATGACCAACCCGAACAGGCCGGCTGCGAAGATGCGATGCATGGTGGGCCGATCCCTCGCGAGGCGCGTCTCGGCAGGAAACGCGCGATGCCGGCAAAGGTCGCCGCTCGGTGCGAACACGCTCCCAGGCGCGCGCGCCGAGGCGCGCGGCCCGTTCCATTCCGGCGACCGAGCGCCACTTCCGACCGCACGACGATTCTCAGGAGATCCTGTCCGATGACCGATCCCATTGTCCCTGACGCCACGACCGCCGAGCAGGCCGGCGTCGACGGCACGCCGCTTCGCGTGACGGCGACGCCCGCCGCGCTCGCGCTCATCGCGGAGCTGCGCGCGGAGCACGGCCCCGTCATGTTCCACCAGTCGGGCGGCTGCTGCGACGGCTCGTCGCCGATGTGCTACCCGGTCGGCGACTTCATCACGAGCGACGGCGACGTCCATCTCGGCCAGGTGGGGGGCGCCGACTTCTTCATCAGCCGCTCCCAGTTCGAGGTCTGGAAGCACACGCACATCATCCTCGACGTGGTGCGGGGCCGCGGCGGCATGTTCTCGCTGGAGAACGGCCGCGAGAAGCGCTTCCACATCCGCTCGCGCCTGTTCACGGAGGCCGAGAACAGGGCGCTGGAGGGGGCCTGCCGGATCTGACGCCGGAGCCTACCCGGCCCGATCGTCCTCCGGGCCCGTATCCGCGGCGGGGCCGCGGAAGCCGGTGGCGAGGACGTAGAGCTCGCTCGAATCCGCCCGGCTCGCCGGGGGCTTCACGTGGCGCACGGTCGCGAAGTCGCGCTTGAGGCCGGCGAGAAGCGTCCCCTCGGTGCCGCCCTGGAACACCTTGGCGACGTAGGCGCCGCCGGGCGCCAGGATCTCGCGGGCGAACTCGGCCGCCGTCTCGGCCAGCCCGATGATGCGCAGGTGGTCGGTCTTCTTGTGGCCGGTGGTGTTGGCGGCCATGTCCGACATCACGAGATCGGCCGGCCCGCCGAGCAGGCCGGTGAGACGCTCCGGCGCCGACGGGTCGAGGAAGTCGAGGGCGATGAAGTCGACGCCGGTCATCGGCTCGATCTCCAGGAGGTCGATGCCGACGACGCGCCCCTGCGGCCCCACCACCTTCGCCGCCACCTGCGACCAGCCGCCCGGCGCCGCGCCGAGATCGACCACCCGCTGGCCCGGCTTCAGGATATGGAAGCGCTCGTCGATCTCGAGGAGCTTGAAGGCGGCGCGCGAGCGATAGCCCTCGCGCTTCGCGCGGGCGACGTAGGGGTCGTTGAGCTGCCGCTCCAGCCAGCGCTTCTGGGACAGGGTGCGCCCGCGCCCCGTCTTCACCCGCTGCTTCAGCTCGCCCCGAACGCCGCTCCCCCCGCCCCCGGCTCCACGCCTGTCGCTCAACGGTAACCTCCACGGCGCCAGACGCCGTCCTCTCGCATCATGTTCATCAAGAGCCCCTCGCGCAGGCCGCGGTCGGCGATGCGCAGGCGCTCCGACGGGAAGGCGCGCCGGATCGCCTCCAGGATCGCGCAGCCCGCCAGTACGAGATCGGCGCGATCGCGCCCGATACAAGGGTTGTCGGCGCGCTGGTCGAGGCGCGTGTCGAGGAGATCGTCGATCGCGTCCGAGACCTCGTCGTCGCTCATCCAGAGGCCGTCGACCCGGCGCCGCTCGTAGCGCACGAGGCGCAGGTGCATGGCGGCGAGCGTCGTCACGGTGCCGGAGGTGCCGAGCAGGTGGAAATGCGGCGCGGTCGCCGCGGCCGCCGCCCGGATGGCGAAGCGCGCGAGGAGGTCGGCGACCTCCTCCACCATGCCCTCGAACATCATGCGGGTGACCTCGGAGCCGCCGTGGCGCTCGGCGAGCGTGACGACGCCCACGGGAAGCGAATCCCACGCTCGGATGCGCAGGGTCGGGTCGGCGGACGGGTTCGTCGCCGCCCCGTCGAGCCAGGCGATCTCGGTCGAGCCGCCGCCGATGTCGAAGATGACGACCGATTCCGCGCGCGGATCGGCGAGCGCCGCACAGCCGGTGACGGCGAGATACGCCTCGGTCTGGCGATCGACGATCTCGAGATCGAGACCGACGTCGCTGCGCACGCGCTCGACGAAATCCGCGCCGTTCACGGCCAGCCGGCAGGCCTCCGTGGCGATGATCTTGGCGCGCACCACCCCGCGCGCCTGCATCTTGCCGCGGCAGATGCGCAGGGCCTCGACGGTCCGCTCGACCGCCGCCTCGCTGAGGCGGTCGGAGTTTCCGAGGCCCTCGCCGAGCCGCACGATGCGCGAGAAGGCGTCGATGACCCGGAACCCGTGCGAGGCCGGCTCGGCGATCAGGAGGCGGCAATTGTTGGTGCCGAGATCGAGGGCCGCGTAGGCGTTGCGGCGGCCGAAACGGGCCGCCGCGGAGGCGCCGGACGATGATGCGGCCTGCGAAACCTGCCCGGGCCGCGCCACCGGCGCGCCGTCACGCGGTCCCTGTGGGCCGGCCGCAGGGCGGGCCGGCACGGAAGCGGCACTCTCGTCCCTCATCGGCGGTGCCGTGATCCTCAACGCGTGGCCCCGGCAGACTGCCCGGCCATCATTCGGGGCCGAGCGTACAAAATCGGTCGGGAACTGCAAAGCCTCGAATCCGGCGGCGTCCGGATCAGGCCACCGCCTTGGAGACGCCCGCCATCCGCGGCGTCGGGCGCAGCAGGCTCTTCACCTGCGAATAGGGCCGCGGCCGGTTGATCACTTCGTCGAGACGCGACCACAGGGTCTTGGGCGAGAACGGCTTGGCGATGATCTCGTTGACGCCGAGCGAGATGGCGCGGTCCACGACGTTCCGGCGCGGCTGGGCGAGCATCAGGATGATCGGGATCGTCGGGCACGGCGAGGTCGTCGGCGTGCGGGCGAGGCGGATGAACTCCTCGCCCGAGAGGATCGCGAGGTCCCAGTCGATGATGGTGAGGTCGGGCTTGCTCTCGGCGAGCACGCCGAGGGCCTCGGCTCCGTCCGGCGCCTCCAGGACGCGCTTGATCCCGACGCGCATCAGCATGTCGCGGACGATGCGGCGGATGTAGAGGCTCTCGTCCACGACGAGAGCGGAGAGATCCGGGAAGGTCGGGGTCGCGATCATCGGTGCGGAATCGGCCCGGCGCACGGAGTCCGGCTCCGGACAGGCTAGCCGCTCGGCCTTTGCGCTTCCCTAACGGCCGCCTCCACGCTGCCGCGCCGAACCGGCACGCGGGATTTCGAGAAAACCCGTGCCCTTGCGTACGCTTCGCGTTCATCACGCCCGGCCGATGCTCCTGCCGATCGGGCGCGCGGCCACGTTTCGGGGCCGGAAAGTGCCGGCGGCGGCGCCGCTCGCGCGAGAAGGTCCTTGCGGTACGGCCGGGATTGCGTCAGGACTGAGGCGTTATTCTTGGTTACCGCGACCGGGAGTAATGATAGTGCGGAGCGTGGGCTGTCTGGGATGGCGCGCACGCGGTATTCGAGACGATGGTCGGCGGACGGTTTTTGCGAGCTTTCTATGGGACGTGGTCGTGATTTCAGGGGGCCGCAGAAGCGCGGCTTCGATGAGGGTGGCGAGCCCCGGTGGCCGGATCAGGCACCGCCGAGCGGCGGTTACGGTGGTGGTGGTTTCGGCGGCGGCGGAGGATATGGCGGCGGTTTCGACCGCGGACCCTCCCGCGCGGCCGCGGCACCGTCGGGTCCGGAGCGTGATGCCACGGTGAAGTGGTTCAACAAGGAGAAAGGCTTCGGTTTCGTCGAGCTCGGTGACGGCTCGGGCGATGCCTTCCTCCACATCCGCGCCGTGGAAGCGGCCGGCCATGCCGACCTTCTGCCGGGCACCCGCCTGACGGTCCAGACGGCCCAGGGGCAGAAGGGCCCGCAGGTGACGAACGTCACGAGCGTCGACACGTCGACCGCCGAGGCCGCCCCGCCCCGGCGCGACCCGCGTCCGCGCACCGGCTTCGGCGGCGGCGACCGCTTCGGCGGCGGCGACCGCTTCGGCGGCGGCGACCGCTTCGGCGGCGGTGACCGCTTCGGCGGCGGCCGCGCTGCTGCCTCCGGCCCCTCGGTCGAGATGACGGGCACGGTGAAGTGGTACGACCCGGCCAAGGGCTTCGGCTTCGTCTCGGTCAACGACGGCGGCAAGGACGTGTTCGTCCACCGCTCGGCGCTGTCGCGGGCCGGACTCGATTCGCTCGCCGAAGGCCAGCAGGTGACCCTCGGCGTGGTCGAGGGTCAGAAGGGCCGCGAGGCTCAGAGCATCAACGTCGACGATTGATCTTCGCCGACCGGACGCGGCGCCACACGCGCGCCGCGATCGTGACGACAGTGACGCGGCGGCCCGGCGGGCCGCCGTTTCGCGTTTCAGATGCCCGGGCAGCCAGCATGCGCCTCGCCGCACTCCTCCTCGCCGGACTGATCGCGGCCTCGGGTGCCGGCGCGGAGGATTTCACAGGCTTCTATGCCGGCGTGAATGCCGGCTACGGCCGCGACGCGGATCCGCGCCGGCCCGCATCCGCGGCGGGACAGGGCGCGCGATCGGCCGGGGAAGCCGGCCTGCCGCCGAGCGCGGCCGGCATTGCCCGAGCCCTGCGTCCGGATCGCGCCTCGGCGCCGCGGAGCCGGACGGCGCCGCAGTGACGGCAAGCCCCGGCGCGCACCGGATCGGACGGGCTCCGCCGACCGGCGGCTGAGAGACACGAGCCCGGGCCCCTGCACAGGGCGGCCTGGTCGGGATCTCGCCGCCTCCCGGCACCGCGAGGCCCGCGGAACGGGCGGCGCCCTCAGGGAAACGCGCCGGGCCCGGGCGATGGCGGGTGCGACCGGCGCTTGATCCGCTGCCGATGCGGCGGGAACGGTTCGCGAGGCGGCGGGTGCTCAGGCCCGCTTCTCGTCCACGGGCGGCAGGTTGATGATCACGGGCTTGCCGGATACCGGGTCGAGGATGATGATCGCCATCAGGAACTCCTACGCTCCCCCGTGAGGCGCAGTCGGCGCGCTTCATGTGGCGGTTTTGTGATCCGCGGACGACGGCTTCGGCCGCGGCCTGGGGAAAGCGGGATTCGCGGAGGCGGCGCGGAGCGCCTCGGGTTCCGATAGCGTTGCAGTGGGTCCGATCCCTATCGCGGCGAGGCTGGCGCCCGTTGTCCTTCCGCCCTCTCGGCGCGTAACAGCCCATCGGGCGGGCCCGGCGGCAACGCCGCGCGTGCCGCGATCCCTCCCCCCGCGCGGTTGCCGACGAGGTGCGATGAACGCCGTCACGATCATCATCCCGATCTTCGGGATCATCCTGATCGGCTGGGCGGCGGCGGTGACCGGCCTCCTGTCCGACAAGGTCAGCGAGGGATTATCCGAATACGTCTTCGCGATCGCTGTCCCGGCCCTGATCATCGGCACCCTGACCCGGCCCGGCCTCACCGGCGACCTCGCCTGGTCCTACTGGCTCGCCTATTTCGGCGGGGCCGGGTTCGCCTGGTTGTGCGGCTCACTCGTCGCCTGGCGGCGCCACGGCATCGGACGCCAGGGCGCAATCCTGCACGGCTTCGCGGCGAGCCAGTCCAACACGATCTTCGTCGGGGTTCCGATGATCCTGCAGGCCTACGGCGATGCGGGGGCCTATCCGCTCTTCCTGCTGCTTGCCGTGCATCTTCCCCTGATGATGGGCTGCGCGACCTTCCTGATCGAGGCCGAGGGTGATCGCCCGCTTCTGCACAGGCTGCGCGGTCTCGCCCTGGTGCTGCTCAAGAATCCGATCTTCGTGGCCCTGGTGATCGGATTGATCCTGAAGAGCATCGGCATCGTGCCGGCGGGGCCGGCCAAGGCCCTGATCGACGCCTTTTCCGCCACCGCCTCGACCTGCGCCCTGATCGCCCTCGGCGCCGGCCTGAAGCGATACCGCGTCCTGTTCGACCTGCCGGGCGCCGTCGTCGTGACCCTGCTGAAACTCGTCGTGCATCCGCTCGTGGTCTGGCTGCTCGCCTTCCACGTCTTCTCCATGCCGACGGCCTATGCCGGCGTCGCGACCTTGTTCGCCGCCATGCCGGTCGGGATCAACGCCTATCTTCTGGCGATGCGCTACAGGACCGAGACGGGCCTCGTGGCCGCTTCCGTGCTGACCTCGACGCTCCTTGCTCCGGTCACCACGATCGCGTGGCTCATGATCCTCGGCCGCGCCTGAGAACCGTCCGCGCTCAGTCGAGCGGCAGGACCTTCAGGATGATCCCGTTCTCGTCCCTGACGTTCAACCGCCAGTCTCCGCCGTCGTTCAGCTCGCCGATGCCGCGCAGTTCGTCGATCGCACGTTGAGCCTGCTGCAGGGCCGCCCACAGCGCGTGCACCTCGACCCCGGCATCATCCCTGAGCGTGGTCATCCCGTCCGACAGGTCGAAAAACAGGCGCTGGGCCAAGGCCATCCTCCCGACGGGACTGCCTGCCGACATCCGATCCAGCACGCTCTGGCTGCGACGGACATGGCGTCGAGGCGGTTCGAACGATCTTAACATTCTACAAAAAGCGCGAAAGCGCACCTTCACATTAAGATGTTGCACTTGCGAAAACTTCGCGCTAGGAATTTGGGATAGATGATTAACTATTCGTTGATGAATATTCACAACTGGCAAAAACGAAGGTACTAACACTGCTCGGCAATGGGGATAAACATGTCGAGGGCGTACGGTATCAGACGAAGCTTGAAAACTCCAGCATCTCAGAATGCTGAAGATCAGAAGGCACGCATACTCGCACACATCAAATCAATCCTCGCCAAACTTGCATCCTCGACTGCGCGAGAACTCAGCATCTTGTAATCAAAAAAACTCGCCGGACGAAAAGGCGAGGCTCTGTCGGCATCCATCTGACATCTGTTGCCACATGCTGGCATCCGAGGGGAGCATCGACATGTCATTTGCCGACGTACCGACGGCGCTCGTGGCGTCGAGTCCGTTCGTCCGGGAAGGGTTGACCTCCTTCCTCGGCGGAACGCGGTTCCGGGTGACCGATACGGTCATGGCCGCAGCCGGGGATCCGGTCGATGGCGGGCCGGAACCCGCCCTGATCCTCGCTGCCCTGGACGATGCGTCGAGCGCGGACACGGCCCGCATCCTTCGCGGCCGCTGCGCCGGGGCCAAGCTCGTCGTGTTCGGGCGCTCCGATGCGCCGAACACGCTTCCGAAGGATCTCTGCTTCTCCGCACAGGCCGTTCTCGACCGCGACATCGATCGCGAGACCCTGATCAAGGCGCTCGACGTCGTGATGTCCGGCGTCACGGTCCAATCGTCGGGGCTGTTCTCGTGGCTGCTCGATCGGCCGCAGGCGTCCTCCGACGGGTCCGCCGATCACCGGCAGATCATCCTCGGACAAAGCCCGGCGGAGGCGCTCGGCGAGGCGGGCGCTCCCTGCCACCCGCTGTCGAGCCGCGAGCTCAACGTTCTGCGGTGCCTCGCGGACGGCGCCTCGAACAAGGTGATCGCCCTCAAGTTCGATCTTGCGGAAGCGACGGTGAAGATTCACGTCAAGAACATCCTCCGCAAGCTGAAGACGCAGAACCGGACGCAGGCGGCCATCTGGGCGCGCGAGCACGGCATCTACCCGCGGTAGACGCTGCCATCGTTCTTAGGGCCGCGACACGCGTGGGGCCGCGACACGCGGCCCCTTCGTCGTGCCGGCAGCAACCGCGATCGCGGGCTGCGACGACCGAGGCGAGCGCCCGGCCGGCCGGCGGCCGCGTGGTGCTGAGCCTGAACCGGCCCGCGGTCGACGCGCCCCGGTCCGGCCCCGAGGATTCGACCTGCCCACCCTCGTCGCCGTCGCGAAGCCGGGTGACCGTACCGAGCAGCATCGTTGTCGGCCCACGTTGCTGCAGTGCGAGAAACCCGCGCTTGCGGGAACACCCGGACGGCACCGATCAGTGGGGACGAGGGGCCGAGCCGGTCGCCTGGCCGCCCGTTAGCCTCACGCCCAAGCCCCCGCTCACGCCCGAGACTCCGCGAATGCCTGATACCGAATCCGCGTGATCCCTTCGGTGCGGGCGAGGGCTCCCACCCACAACCTCATCCTGAGGCGCCGCGTCAGCGGCCTCGAAGGAGGCCTCTGCTGCGCTGCGACTCCTCGGGACGAGGGGGAAGGTGGGAAGACTTGCGCCGAACCAAAGGGATCGAGCAGCGACCGGGTCAGACCCCGCTCGCGCTCAAGCCTCTCCCCGGCGCCCGAGACTCGATGCCGATTGAATTCGCGCGGAGCCGGAGGCATATCGCCACCGTTTCCCGGGCATTCGGAGGCTTTCCCTTGAGCGAGACGGCGGAGCGGTACGAGTTCGGTGCCGAGGTCGGGCGCCTGTTGGACCTCGTGGTCCACGCCCTCTATTCGGACCGTGAGATCTTCCTGCGCGAATTGGTGGCCAATGCCGCCGACGCGATGGACCGGCGCCGCTTCGAGGCCCTGACGAACGCCGCGACCGCGCTGCCGGCGGATGCGAAAGTGCGGATCGTGCCCGACAAGGCCGCGCGCACGCTCACGATCTCGGATGCCGGCATCGGCATGTCGAAGGAGGACCTGGCGCAGAATCTCGGCACGATCGCGCGCTCGGGCACCCGCGCCTTCTCGCAGACGCTGAGCGAGGCCAAGCCCGACGACCGCCCGAGCCTGATCGGCCAGTTCGGCGTCGGCTTCTACTCGGCCTTCATGGTGGCCGACCGCGTCAGCGTCACCTCGCGGCGCGCTGGCGCCGAGGAGAGCTGGACCTGGGCCTCGGAGGGCCAGGGAAGCTACACGCTGGAGAGGTCCGGGCGGTCCGAGGCCGGCACCGACATCGTGCTGCATCTCAAGGAGGATGCCGACGAGTATCTCGAGCCCTATCGGCTCGATCACGTCGTGCGCAAATGGGCCGACTTCATCACCGTCCCGATCGCCATCGTGCAGGAGGGCAAGGAAGAGGCGGCCAACCAGGGCACCGCGCTCTGGCGCAAGCCGAAATCCGAGATCACGCAGGAGCAGTACGAGGGCTTCTACCGCCAGGTCGGCATGAATTTCGACAAGCCCTGGGCGACGCTTCACTGGCGGGCGGAGGGGCAGCTCGAATTCTCCGCCCTCCTGTTTGTGCCCGGCATGAAGCCGTTCCAGGCCTTCGACGCGGACCGCGAGAGCAAGCTGCGCCTGCATGTCCGGCGCATGTTCATCACCGACGAGGCGAACCTGCTGCCGTCCTGGCTGCGCTTCGTCCAGGGCGTCGTCGACACCGAGGACCTGCCGCTCAACGTCTCCCGCGAGATGCTGCAGGCGACCCCGGTGCTGGCGCGGATCCGCCGCGCGGTGACGGGGCGGGTCCTCTCCGAGTTGGCGAACCGCGCCAAGGACGCGGACGACTACGCCGCGTTTTGGGAGAATTTCGGTCCCGTCCTCAAGGAGGGCATCTACGAGGACCACGAGCGCCGCGGAGAGATCGCCCCGCTCCTGCGCTTCCGCTCCTCGGCGGTCGATGGCTGGACCTCGCTGCCGGACTACGTCTCGCGCATGAAGGACGGCCAGGACGCGATCTACTACCTCGTCGCAGACGACGCCGAGGCGCTGAAGCACTCGCCCCAGCTCGAGGGCTTCAAGGCCCGCGGGCTCGAGGTGCTGCTCCTGTCCGACCATGTCGACGCCTTCTGGCCGGAAGCGCTCGCGCGTTTCGAGGAGAAGCCCCTCCGATCGGTGACGCAGGGCGGCGTCGACCTCTCGAAATTCGCGGCGGACGGCACGGCGGGCGAGGCACCCGCGGGCATCGAGGCGCTCGTGGCGGCCATCAAGTCGGCGCTCGCATCGGACGTCTCGGATGTCCGCGCCACCGACCGCCTCGTCGACAGCGCCGTCGTGCTCTCGGCCTCCGGCAGCGGGCCGGACCTGCAGATGCAGCGCCTGCTCCGCCGGGCGGGGCGCGGCGGCGGCAGCTTGCCGGTGCTGGAGATCAATCCGCGCCACCCCCTGATCCGTGCGCTCGCCGAAGGACCGGAGGGCGACGTTCCGGGCGCGGCCGGCACCCTCCTCGACCTGGCCCGCATCCAGGACGGCGACACGCCCCGCGATCCGGTCGCCTTCGCCCGGACCATCGCGGCGGCGCTCGCCGGAAGCAGGGCGACCTGAGGCGATGCTTGCGCCCTCCGCCGGAGCGGTGGAGGGTCGCGCCGGTATGCGGATCCTGCTTCCGACGCTCTACGCCACGCATGGCGGCTCGACCCGCGTCCTCCTCGCCGCGGCCGGTGCCCTGCGGGCGGAGCACGCCGTGACCGTGCGAGCGCCGATCGCCGAGGCCGACGACCCGGCGCCGTCCCTGTTCCCGAGCCGGCCCCTCGTCGGTCCCTGGCGCAAGCTCGCCGCGCTGCCCCCTCTCGGGAGGCTCCTGCGCAGCGAGACGGCGGCTCTGCGCCGCCTCCGGCCGGACCTGATCTACGTGCACGACGAGCCCGCGCTCTACCTCTACGGGTTCGCGGCGCGGGGACTGCGTCCCCGCCCGCGCGTGCTCTGGCACCTGCATGCGGAGCCGGGCTCGGGTCTCGCAGGCCGGGTCCGCGCGGCGCTCGCCGACGCCTGCATCGCGATCAGCCCTCACGTCGCGGTGCCGAGGGGCTTGCCCTCCCGACTGATCCGCAACCCGCTCGCGCTGCCCCCGGATCTGCCGGCCGTGGCGGCCCCGAACCTCGCGGGACTCGCCGTCGTGGGCGCGATCAGCCCGCGCAAGGGCCAGGATCTCGCAGTCGAGGCGCTCGCCCACCTCCGCCGCGCGCAGGCGGGCGAGACGGCCCATCTCACCCTGATCGGGCCCGAGCTCGACCCGCCCTTCGCCGGGCGGCTGCGCGCGCGGATCGCCGCGCTCGGCCTCGACGGGGCCGTCACCTTCGCCGGCGAACGCCCGGCGGAGGAGGCCTTCGCGAATGTCGGCCTCGCGATCTTCCCATCGAGCGCCGAGACCCAGCCCCTGGCGCTCGCCGAAGCGCTCGCACGCGGCCTGCCGGTCGCCGCCTCCGACATCCCGGCCCACGGCGCCATGCTGACGGATGCCGGAGCCGATCCGGCCATGCTCTGTCCCCGCGAGCCTGAGGCCTTCGCGCGCACGATCCTCCGCGTTGCGGGGCGGCCCCGCGACCCGGAGCTGCCCGCCCGCATCCGCGCCCTCTACGCCCCCGACCGCTTCGAGCGCGACATCCGCAGCAGCGTGAGCGAGCTTGTGCAGGCGCGCGGGACGTCATCGCGCTTGTGAAAACCGAACCACTCGTGCTAGGCAGCGCCCGTCTCGTCGAGGCACCTTGCGGAGAGGTGGCAGAGCGGTTGAATGCACCGCACTCGAAATGCGGCATGCCTGCAAGGGCATCGGGGGTTCGAATCCCCCCCTCTCCGCCAAGCCCTTTCCTAAGCCCCTGAAGATCCAGAAAGTCCAAGCGCGTCAGCGCTTCGCGGCCGTCGCACCGGAAGCGAGGCCCAGACCGTCGGCGTCGCCTGCCGAGGTTTTGCGGACCTGCGTTCCCGTGACAATCACGATGCCGGACCGGGAGCCGAACGAACGGCGTTCGCTCAAATGGTGCTTGTCGGTCCCAACACTGACGCTACGGGCCAGCACGGTCGACATCCTGACCGTCTTGAAGTGCGCGTTGGGTTCGATGTCGTGGAAGATCGACTCGGACGCAGCGGCCTCCCGCCTCGTTGCCGCACAGAGCGTCGGTACGCACCTGCCGCAATTCGTGGTGGGCGGACTTTCGTGCCCTACACTTCGAGCGCCACGGATTCCCTTCGGCCGACAAGCGCGGACGACGATGCGCGACCCGCTCCCCTTCACCTTCGGGATCGCACTGGTGCCCCGGCCGCGCGCGGAACTGGGCCCTGATCGAGGCGCTGCTCGACCTCACGCTCACGTCGGTGGGCGCGCAGACGGATCCGGACTTTCGCGTCGTCATCGCCTGCCACGACAGGCCGCGCACGGCGATGGACGGCGATCCACGCCTCAGCATCCTGCCCGCCGATTGGCCCGTGCGGGAGACCGGCCCCCATAACGACGACAGCGGCCGCAAGAAGCACGCGCTCAACGACCACGTCCTGGCGCAGGGCGGCGGCCTGTTCATGCTCGTCGACGCGGACGATTGGGTCGATCGGGAGACCGTCGCGGCTGCGCGCGCCTGCATCGGGCCCGAAGAGGTGGGCGGTCTGATCGAGGCCGGAATGATCCTGGATCTCCGGACGCGGCGGATCGCGGCGCTGCCGCACCCGGACATCTTCCCCGGCGAATTCCACCGTCTCTGCGGCACGAGCACCGTGGCCTGCCTGCGTCCCGGCACGGCGGACCCGGTTCGCCGCGACCCGTTCAGCACCCTGCGCTCACATCATCAATGGCTGGAGATGGCGCGGGAGCGCGGCGTGCGGCTGGCCCCCGCCGAGGCGCAGCCGGTTCGATTGTCCCGGCGAGGCGTGGCAGGAGGCGCAGTCGCCGGCCGCGAAGACGAGCCCCGTCCGCGCTCCGGGTCGCCGCCCTCCAGGCGCGCCGCCTGATCCTCGGAGAAGGCCGGGCGCGGCGCCGAGAGGATCCACGCCCCGGCCGCCCCGACGACGGCGCGCGCGAGAGCGAACAGAATCCACGCGCGCATCGCGTCACCTCATGCCCTACCCACACGCCGTGCCCGCGCGAAAGTCGCGCCCAAAGGTTGAGGAGCCTCAAAACCGCGACCGTCACGGTTGCGGTCCCGGAGGCTCAACCCCGGCCTCTCGGCCCCGTTCCGCCGCCGGGCCGGACAGGCTCACGGACCGCCTCCACGGCTCGGTGCCCAGAGATCTTCAACCCACGGATGGCGGGCTGTTAACTTCGGGGACAACGAGGCCGCAGCCATCCTCCGAGAAGCTGCCGGACCGGCAGGGTCGCCTCCAGGGCAGCCGGCGCGAGAACCCGCGCGGGCGGCTCAGTCGGCGCAGGCCATGCGGCAGGTGCGAGCGGCCAGACGGTATGGCGAACGCTGGGCTATGCGGGCGAACGGCGCCCATTATTGTGCCCGCAGGCAGGAATCGACGGCATATCCGCTCGCGTGATCTGGCGCGCCATCCTTCTTCTCTTCGCGGTCCCTGCGGCTGTCATCGCCGGGATCTGCGTAGCGTGGCTGATCCTCGCCGGCCCGGTTCTCCTCGTGGCGGGCTCTCTCGGATGGATCCGGCGGGACTTGGCGCTCGATCTCGCGATCATGCCGGCTGAGTTCCTGGCCGTCTGCGCCGCTCTCGAGGCCGTCTTTCGCCTGATTGTGTCCCGCCTCGACGATGAGCTGCGCACGGGTGGCTGGATCTCGTTCTGGTGGCGGTACTGGTGGAGCCGCCTTGGCCGATAGAAGCGGGCTGACTGCGAATGGCGAGCGCGATGCTCCCGAGAATGGGCGGCGGTCGCCGACGCCGTCTAACGTGCGGCATCGCGCCGATTGTCGGGTGCTGCGTGGCGCGGCGGCCTCCGCTGGCGGCGGTGAGGAGCCTGCGGCGGCGCCACCTGCTGAACTGCGGCGGGCCTGTCATGAGCCGCGACGATCCGGCGAGCCTGCTCAACGGTCAAACCGCAGGTCGTCATTCCCTGAAGGGTGCCCAAGGCGCGGTTGTACTCGGGGAGGTTGGGGCATCCGGGAACGCCCCACGCCCAGGCCGCGGCGGGCGCCGAGATCGTCGTCGCCAGAGCAAGTGCGGCAGCATTATTCCTGCACGACAACGCCGATGCTCCCTGCGGTCGATGCCCGAATGCCCGTCGAAGAGATAGGGCGTGCTGCCTCGGAAGGAACGCCCGACCCGCGCAGAGGCTGCACAGAGACCTATGACCCTGGCCGATGCCCTCTCCGCCGCGGCGACCTTGTCTGAGCCGATCGACGGCACCCGCGGGCGCGAAGCGGAGGGGACGCTACCGGCCGGGCGCAACCGTCCGCGGCGTAGGCAGGGACTGTCCGGCAGCGCGCGATGTCCCGACACCTGGCGTCCTGACGGGGCTTCCGGACACGGGCGGCGTGGGCGGCTGCGGCGTCGGCCGGCCCTGATCCGCCGGTCGCATTTCCCGTTGTTCTCGCCGGCATGGCGCGCAGCCGCCCTTGCGGTCCATATGGGCGAGCCTTCTTGGAACGCTCCGCTTTGCGTCCTCATTCATTGACACGGCGTGGGCCGGGTGACAGTGCGCTCCCATGCGCCAGACCAAGACCATGAATGTCTCGCTCAGCCCGGCGTTGCGCACCGTCGTCGCCGCGCGGATCGCCACGGGACGGTTCAGCAGCGCCAGCGAAATCGTGCGGGCTGCCCTGCGCCTGATCGAAGAGGACGAGCGCCGGCAGGCAGCGCCGCAACCGAGATCGAACGGGTCCGCGCAGCGTCGCGGCGGCGGCTTCTAGCGTGCCCAACACCTTTTACGCCGGTGGCGGCGAGGGCGGCCGTCTCGTGCGCGGCTACGACTGGGCCTCTACGGCGCTCGGCCCGATCGACACCTGGCCTCAAAGCCTCAGGACCACAGTCGGCATCGTGCTGCTGTCGCCCGTGCCGATCGTGCTCCTGTGGGGCGAGGACGGCATCATGATCTACAACGATGCCTACTCGGTCTTCGCGGGCGGACGACATCCTCATCTCCTCGGCTCCAAAGTGCGCGAGGGCTGGCCTGAGGTCGCCGACTTCAACGACCACGTCATGAAGGTCGGGCTCGGCGGTGGAACGCTGGCCTACAAGGACCAGGAGCTGACGCTCCACCGGCACGGCCGCCCCGAGCAGGTCTGGATGAACCTCGATTACTCGCCCGTGCTCGGCGAAGACGGGCGGCCGGCCGGCGTGCTCGCAGTCGTGGTCGAGACGACGGAGCGGGTCCTCGCCGAGCGGCGGCTGCGCGAGAGCGAGGCGCTCGCGCGGGAGAACGTCGAGCGCGTCCAGCTCGCTCTCTCGGCTGGCGCGATCATCGGCACTTGGATCTGGGATATCCCCGACGATCGCTTCGCCGTGGACGAGGCGTTTGCCCGCAACTTCGGTCTCGATCCGGCGCTCGGCCGCGAAGGCTTGAGCACCGAGCAGCTGGTCGAGACGGTTCACCCCGACGACAAGGCGGGGCTGGCGGCCGCGATCAACGAGGTCGTCGCGCGCGGGGGCGCTTACGCGCACCAATACCGCGTCCGGCGCGCCGATGGCCGCTACTACTGGATCGAGGCGAACGGGCGCGTCGAGTACGGGCCCGGCGGTATGCCGCTGCGCTTTCCCGGCGTCCTGCTCGACGTCGAGGAGCGCCGGGCGGCCGAGGCGGAACGCGATCGAGCGAATGCGATGCTGCGCGCGCTCACCGAGACGCTCGAGCAGCGGGTCACCGAACGAACGGCCGAGTTGATGCGGACCGAGGAGGCGCTGCGTCAGAGCCAGAAGATGGAAGCGGTCGGCCAGCTCACCGGCGGCATCGCGCACGACTTCAACAACCTGCTGGCCGGCATCTCCGGGTCGCTGGAACTCATGCAGACCCGGCTCGCCCAAGGCCGCCTGACCGACCTCGACCGCTACATGACGGCCGCTCAGGGCGCGGCCAAGCGGGCCGCCGCCCTCACGCACCGGCTGCTCGCCTTCTCGCGCCGCCAGACGCTCGACCCGAGGCCCACCAACGTGAATGCCCTCATCCACGGCATGGAGGACCTGATCCGCCGGACCGTCGGGCCGTCCGTCCAGATCGAGGTGGTCGGGGCGGCGGGCCTCTGGCCTGCGCTGGTCGATCCGAACCAGCTCGAGAACGCGCTCCTGAACCTCTGCATCAACGCCCGCGACGCCATGCCGGACGGTGGGCGCATCACCATCGAGACCGCCAACAAGTGGCTCGACGAGCGTGCCGCGCGCGAGCGCGAGCTGCCGCCGGGGCAGTATCTGTCGCTGTGCGTGACCGACACCGGCAGCGGCATGACACCCGATGTCATCGCTCGCGCCTTCGACCCGTTCTTCACCACGAAGCCCACCGGCCAGGGCACGGGGCTCGGCCTTTCCATGATCTATGGCTTCGCCCGCCAGACCGGCGGCCAGGTACGGATCTACTCGGAGGTCGGTCACGGCACGACCATGTGCCTGTACCTGCCGCGGTACTACGGCGAGACGGAGTGCGACGTGCCCCTGCCGGATCTCGCCGGCGCGCCGCGGGCCGAGCAGGACGAGACCGTGCTCATCGTCGACGACGAGCCCACCGTGCGGATGCTCGTGACCGAGGTGCTCGAGGACCTTGGCTACACGGCCATCGAGGCGGCCGACGGCGTGGCCGGCCTGAGAGTGCTGCAATCCGACGTCCGCATCGACCTGCTGGTCTCCGATGTCGGGCTGCCGGGGGGCATGAACGGGCGGCAGATGGCGGATGCGGCGCGGGTGAGCCGGCCCGACCTGAAGGTGCTGTTCATTACCGGCTACGCGGAGAACGCGGCGGTCGGGAACGGCCACCTCGAGCCTGGCATGGCGGTCCTGACCAAGCCCTTCGTGATGGAGGCGCTCGCGAGCCGCATCCGCGAGATGATCGAGAACAAGGCCGAGGGACCGAACGCGGAGCGGATGTCATGACGCACGGCCGGCAAGCGCCGCTGCAGCCCTGCTAAGGTTCGCTCAAGCAAGCCCGATCCGACCGGGCGACAGCGGGCCTTGAAGCCTTGACCTTGGACTACGCTCCAAGGAGTAATGGTCCAGAGCCGTACGCAAATACACCTGGACGCCGTCACCAACGCACTTTGGATCCGTTCCATCTCGACAGCCGTCAACGGCCCGCTCGTGAAGGCGCTCACGAGGCGGCTCAGGCCCGCTTGGGCCGGGCGGTCAATCGGGCCGCTTCAGCTCGAGGCTGTGTTTCCCGTCTTCCGCCGATCTGGAGCGGCCCGCACCACACTCGTGGAGTGCTTCGATGTTCACCATCGGCAAGCTCGCCGACGCTGCCGGCACGACGACCGACACCATCCGCTTCTACGAGCGCGAAGGTTTGCTCCGGCCGGCCGGACGGAGCGGCAGCAGCTACCGCCTTTACGACCAGGAGGCGGTGACCCGCCTGCGGTTCGTCCGGCATGCGCAAGCCTGCGGCTTCACCCTGGCGGAGGTCCGAGACCTCCTGGCCCTGCGTCAGCGCGAAGGTGCCTGCTGCGGGGACGTCCGGACTCAGGCTCTTGAGAAGCAGCGCCAGCTGCAGGCCCAGATCAGGACATTGCAGGCCATGTCGGCAACGCTCGACCATCTGATCGCGGACTGCACCGAGGTGACCAGCCCGATTGCGGATTGTCCCATCGTGGCGGCCTTCGATGCGGCACTGACGACGCAGGGATTCCCCGATGGGCCTCAGGGAGCCGCCCAGGCGCGGCGAGGATCCATGACGCTCAAGGCACGCCGTGTCCCGGGTTGAGGCAAATTTTCTGAGAGCTCGGAAGCAGCTTCCACCCGATCGTTCCGATCGGTCCCGGAAGGCACGCTGCACAAGGCGCAAGGGGAGCAGGTATGGCATCTCGTGACAGCGGATCGGCCGCAGCGGAGCGGCTGATCGAGCACGATCCGGAGCCGTTCGCACCTGCCGAGATCCCGGCTCCCATCCGCGATCATCTGGGCCAGGAATTGCGGGCCCTGTACGCCGCCGTTCTGGCGGAAGAGCAGCCGCGCCGGCTGCTCGACCTCATCGCGCGGCTCGAGCAAGCCCTGTCCGAGCAGGACGATACGGCCGCATCGGCCTTCCGGGCGGATCTCCTCGCCGCGCTGCCGGGGCTGCGCGCCTTCGCCCATTCCCTGACCGCGAACGCGGCCCAGGCCGACGACCTCGTCCAGGAAGCCGTGCTGAAGGCCTGGGCCAACCGGCACCGCTTCGCGCCGGGCTCCAACTTCATGGCGTGGCTCTGCACGATCCTGCGCAACCAGTTCTACACCGAGTGCCGCAAGCGCCGGCGCGAGGTCGAGGATGCCGAGGGCGCGATGGCCGCCCAGCTGACCGCGCCGGCCGCCCAGGAGCACGGCGTCGAGCTGCGCAAGGTCTGGGCGCTGCTCGCCAAACTCCCGCCGCTCCAGCGCGAGGCTCTGCTGCTCGTGGGCGCGCAGGGCCTGACCTACGAGGCCGCCGCCGACCTCGTCGGCTGCCGGGTCGGCACGGTCAAGAGCCGCGTCAGCCGCGCGCGGGCCTACCTCGCCGGGTCGCTGAACACGCCCTTGGCGGGGCTCTCGGCGTGACCTGATGGCGCCTGCCGCTGCGAGCAATCCCTTCATCCGGAAGCTGGAACACGGCTCCAGACTGTCGGACGCCGAGCGGACCGTTCTGCACGAGCTGACCCTCAACCGCCGGTCGGTCTCCACGCGGCACGAGATCCCGATCAACGACAACACGGACCGCGTGCATCTCGTGATGAGCGGCATTGCCGGGCGTTACAAGACGCTCCTGCAGGGCGGCCGCCGGATCGTCTCCTTCGCACTGCCGGGCGATCTCTGCGGCCTGCATCAATCGGGCACCTCCGTGCACGAATTGCGGCTCGGCGCCCTCACGCCCTGCTCCGTCGTCGACATTCCGCGCGCGACGGTCACGGAGCTGGTCAAGGCCCATGCCGGCATCGCGCGTGCGATGCGCTGGCTCACCCTGATGGAGCTGAGCCGGGCGCGGGAATGGCTCGCGAACGACAGCCGGCCGGCGGAGAAGCGGCTCGCGCACCATCTCTGTGAACTCTTCGTCTGCCTGCAGGTGGTGGGCCTGGCGGACGAGCGCGGCTTCGATCTCGCGATCTCGCAAGGTGATCTGGCGGACGCGCTCGGCATCTCGCCGGTCCACATCAACCGCGTGCTTCAGGCGCTGCGGGCCAAGGAGCTGGTCGTCTGGAGCAAATCCGTGCTGATGATCCCCGATGTTTCGCAGCTCACGGCGTTTGCCGAGTTCGACCCGGGCTATCTCTACCTGGACGGCTCCGAGGCTCCCTGACGCCCGACCTGCGAAAGTCCGCATCCGGTGAGGTGGCCGCCGGGAGCGGAGTGGCGAAACGCCCGTTTCGGCGATCGCGTCCCGGTCGGCGAAAACACCGCGACGGGCGCGGGGCCGCCGTTCACGCCGCATTCGTGATCGGCGACATCGAGCGGCGATGCTCGAGCAGCCGTATCCGCTAGGATGCCGGCCGGACCGCTCCCCCAGCGTGGCGGCCATTGCGGACAAACAGCCGGATTGCGGGAACGGGTTCTCAATCCCGATCGGCGACGCCGGACAATGCGACTGCGCGGGAGCGCCCGCCAATCTCGCACGGCAGGAGGAGACGGCCCCGATGAGATTGCATCTGACGTTCGCGTCCGGGATCGTCCTGCTCGATCTCCTCGCAGCCGTGCCCGCCGCAGCCGCGAGCCCCGCCTACACGGGAACCGAGTTCGCGGCCAAGGGACTGAGAACCGACGGCAAGGACGGCCTCGAGCCGGCCCACGACGTCAGCGGCATCGCCTGCCTGCCGCCCGACGGGCAGGGGCGCCGGTCCTGCCTCGTGGTCAACGACCAGGACACCTATGCCCAGCTCGCGACGCTCGACGGGGAGCGGCTCCAGGGCGGCGATCTCGTCTTCCTCGTCGACAAGGACCGGAAGCGCGCGATCCGGGGCAGAAAGCCGAAGCGTCTCGGCTGCTCGCGGGGCAAGGGCGGCTTCAGGGATCTCGACGGCGAGGGCGTGGCCTACGCGGCTCCCTACTTCTACGTCGTGGGCTCGCATGGCTGCGCCCGCAAGGACCGCACCGCGGTCCGGTCCGCCTTCGTGCTGGCCCGCCTGCGCGTCGATCCGGACGGCGTGCCGCCCAGCAACGATTTCGGCTCCGTCGAGGCCACGTGGCGGCTGAACGAGATCCTGCGGCGCGATCCGGTCGTCGGGCCCCACTACGGACGCGATCTCGACAAGCAGCAGGACGGGCTGAACATCGAGGGCGTCGCGGCGATCGGGGATCGCCTCTTCTTCGGCCTGCGGGCGCCCTCGATCGGCGGCAAGGCCTTCGTGCTCGCGGTTCGGGCCGACGAACTCTTCGCTCCGGGAGACGCGGTCTCCGGCGCGACGGGCGAGCGCATCGCGCTCGACCTCGGAGAAGGCGTCGGCATCCGCGACCTTGCCGCTCTCGACGACGGGCGCCTGCTCGTCCTGTCGGGGCCGACCCTTCAGCAACCCGACATCCCGTTCCGGGTCTACGCCGCCGAGGCGAAGCCTCAGGGTCGCCTGGAGCTTCTGACCGCGCTGAAGGATGTCCCGACCGGCCGCGACGAGCGGGCGAAAGCGGAAGGCATCCTGCCGCTGGACGGCCAGGCAAGGCGCTTCCTCGTGCTCTTCGACGGCCTCAGGAACGGCGGTCCCTGGCTCTACGAGCGCAGATAGACGCCCTCTCCGGGCAAGCGCGGCAGCGGTCAGGCGATGCCCGGGTCGAGGAACCGGTGGATGGCCTGGATGACGACCGAGCCCTCGCCGACGCCCGAGGCCACGCGCTTCACGGAGCCTGAACGGACGTCCCCGACCGCGAAGATGCCGTCCGTCGTGGTGGCATAGGGCGACACGGCGGATCCATCCTCGGCCCGCCCCGTGGAGACGAACCCCTTGGCGTCGAGCGCAAGGCAGCCGTCGAGCCACTCGGTGTTGGGATCGGCGCCGATCATGACGAACACGCTCGAGATGCGCCGCGTCTCGCTCGTGCCCGTCCGGCGGTCCGTCCAGGTGATCTCCCGCAGGACGTCGTCACCGGCGAGCGCGGTGATCTCGGAACACACATGCAGCGTGATCCGGGGCGAGGAGGCAATGCGCTGGATCAGGTAATCCGACATCGTCGTCGCGAGCCCCTCCGCTCGGACCAGGATGTGGACGTGCGCCACGGTCCGCGACAGGAACACGGCGGCCTGGCCTGCCGAGTTGCCGCCTCCGATCACGGCGACCTCCTCGCCGGCGCACAGGTTCGCCTCCATGGCGGTGGCGGCGTAGTGGATGCCCTGGCCTTCGAAGTGCTCGTAGCCCGGCACGTCGAGCTTTCGGTAGCGCGCGCCGGTGGCGACGACGATCGATCGTGCCGGGATCGCACTCCCGTCATCGAGGCGGAGCAGGAAGGGCCGGCCGCTGCAATCGAGGCCGGTGACCATGCGCGAGACCGCGAGCCGCGCTCCGAACTTCTGCGCCTGGACCTGTGCGCGCCCCGCGAGCGCCTGCCCCGAGATGCCGGTCGGAAAGCCGAGATAGTTCTCGATCTTGGACGAGGTCCCGGCCTGTCCGCCGGGTGCCAGCCCCTCGACGACGATCGTGTCGAGCCCCTCCGATGCCGCGTAGACCGCAGCCGCCAAGCCTGCCGGCCCGGCGCCGACCACCACCACATCGTAGACATGGGACGGATCGATCGCCTCGGTCAGGCCGAGGGCATCCGCCAGGGTCGCGGTCGTGGGATTGCGCAAGATCAACCCGCCCGGCGCGATCACCACCGGGAGGTCCTCCCGGCTAAGGCCGAAGCCCCCGAGGCAGCTCATCGCGTCCGGATCGACATCGGCGTCGTGGAGCCGGTGGGGATAGGCGTTGCGCACTAGGAAGCGCTCGATCCGAAGCGTGTCGCGCCGGTGCCCCGATCCCAGCAGGACCACGCCGCCCACGCTACTCCGGATCAGCCCGACCCGGCGCAGGATGAAGGCCCGCATGATGATCTCGCCGATGTCAGGCTCGCCCGTCACCAGGCGCTGGAAACCTGCTCGGGAGATGCGGATCACGCGCGTCGGGCCGGTCGCGCGTCCGGAGACCAGGATCTCACGGTTGTTGAAGAGGGTCACCTCGCCGGTGAACTGGCCATCCATGTGCGTCGTGAAAACCCGAAGCGTCCCGGCCGCGTCGTGATCCAGGATCTCGATCCGGCCCTGGAGGACCAGGAAGAAGTCGACGCCTCGCTGGCCGCGCGTGAAGACGACCTGACCATCGGCCAGGGTTTCCTCGCTGCCGTAGGCGGCGACCCGTGCGACCATCTCCGCGCCGAGGCAAGGGAAGGTCTGGGCGAGGCGCGCCTCCGGAGCCGCGGGATCGATGTCTGGCGAAGGCAAGCGCGGGGCAGCCATGACGGGTCACTCGCCGTTGGAGAGGCGGCGGAGCCGACGTGTCGGTCTCGCGTCGCCCGGGTTTTCCGGGACGGAACTCTACGAAGCGGCCCCGAGCCGTGCCAGGGCTGAGGCAAATTCCGTGCGCTTCGTATCGCGGCCCGCGCCGCGATCCTGAATGACCGCTGCTCTCGAGGACGCTCGCGGTTGCGCCGGCCGTCTCGGAATCGTTCAGTCGTGCCGAGCGAGGGGAGCCGAACCCATGGAGAGATTGAAGAACAAGGCCGCGCTGGTCATCGGAGGAGCGAGCGGCATCGGCCGTGCCATCGTCGACCGGTTCAGCCGGGAAGGGGCGGACGTCTTCGTCACCGGGCGCCGCGAAGCGGACCTGCCGGCGGTGGCCCGGCCGGACGGCGCCAGGATCCGCGCCATCCGCGCCGATGCCGCCGACCTGCACGACCTGAAGCGCGTTTTCGCGACCGTTCGATCCGAGTGCGGCCGCCTCGATATCCTCGTGGTCAACGCCGGCCTGTCGGAGCCTGCGACGCTCGATGAGGTCACGCGCGGGCACTTCGATCGGACCTTCGGCCTGAACGTGCGCGCGCTCCTCTTCGCATCTCAGGCCGGGGCCGCCGCGATGGGCGCAGGCGGATCCATCGTCCTGATCGGTTCGATCGCTGGCATGATCGGCACGGCCGGCTACGGCGTCTACGGAGCCAGCAAGGCGGCCGTGCGCTCCTTCGCGCGAACCTGGGCCGGCGAGCTCGCGCCGAAGGGCATCCGGGTCAACGTCGTCAGCCCCGGCCCCGTGGACACGGCGATGTTCGCCTCGGTCTCCGCGGACATGCGCGAGGCCCTGACGAAGCTGATCCCGCTGGCCCGCCTCGGACGCCCGGAGGAGGTCGCCGCGGCGGCCCTGTTCCTCGCCAGCGACGAGAGCAGCTTCGTGACCGGTACCGAGCTGTGTGTGGATGGCGGCATGGCGCAGGTCTAGTCGACCGCCGCCAAATCCATCGCGACGAGGCCGACCCTGCCCGCCCGCGCCGCCCGCATGTCCGATGCCGGCTCGGTCGGCTCGCTCAGGACGGAAAGCAGCGACCGAAAGCGGCGAGCAATCGCGGTGAACCCCTCAGGCGCAGGCTCCCCGTGGCGAGAAGGCGAAGGAGGCCGACCTCGCGGTTCAGGAACCTGACCCAGGTCGCGCCATCGACGGTGATGCGCAGGTCCGGCCTGCCGACGTGACCCTCCGCGACCGTGACCCGCCGGTCGCGGATCGTCACCGTCGCTCGCGCCGCCTCGCGGCCCGTGAACAGGAAGTGGTAGGCGGCCGACAGGTCGCCGGCCTGCCCAGGCTGGAACGTCAGCGGCATGCCGGTGAGGAACCCGCGGATCGTGGTCGCGCGCGCACTCTGACGCACGAAGCGGGCGCGCTTGTGCGGGAAGCGGCGCGTCACGTGCTCGGCCGCGTCGCTGCCTGGCACGACGTAGACCGGTTCCGTCCTCTTCTTGAGCGGGTCGACCACGGTGCGAAGATGCTGGGCCTTGTCGGCGAGGTAGGGGCCGATCACGTCCTCGCCGGCCGGGCAGACGGCGATGCAGTAGGCGGCGTTGTAGTTCGGACCGTAAGAGAGGCTCTGCCAGCGCGTCACGGTCTCGGCGTAGCTGTGCTTCGCGCGGAAATCCCTGGCCGAGCGGCTGTCCGCGACATCCTCGACGAAATTGACGAAGCCGCCCATGAATTGCTGGTAATTGTGGTTGAGGCAGGCGGAGAAATCGAAATAGCCGTCGGGCTTGAGCGCGCCGACCGGGCAGGCGGCCACGCACAATTTGCAGGAGACACAGGGATTGTGCTCGACGGGTGCGCCGAGCTCGTCGACGTCGGCCGCGATCAGGACCGTGTTCAGCAGCACGAACGAGCCGAAACGCGGATGGATCAGGCTCCGGTGTATACCCATCCGGCCCAGGCCCGCGGCCTCCGCCACGCGCTTGTGCGAGACGATCCAGCCGCGCTGCGGGAAGTCGTCCATCTCCATCGGGAAGGCCATGGCCGGGTTGAGTGCCCGGATGCCGGCCTCCTCCAGCCGGCGGACGATCCGGCGCGCGACCTCGTCGAGGTCGTGGCCCGAGGCATGAAATTCCAGGTTGGCGATCGAACGGGCCGGCGAGCGGACCGGTTCACGGTGCATGCGCCCGACGAGCGCCAGCAGGGTGCGCGCGGCGGGAAACGCCTTCGCGACGAAGGGCGCCTCCTCGCGCAGCGCCCGATCCTCGATCGAGACGACACCGCAATCGTCCGCGCCGCAGGCTCGTGCCAGGGCCAGCAGCTCGCCGCTCACGAGCCGTGGCGTTCCGTCCTCGCCGCCCGCGACGCTGAGCGGGGTGACGGAGACGTTCATGCCTGAGTTCACGGCCGATCCCCGCGCGAGGGCGGTCATCGGGCGGTCATCCCGGCCATGACCTTGCCCATCATCACCACGCGCCCGGGACGGGGCAGCGGCTTGAGGGCGGTCTCCAGCGCCTTTGCGAGGAGTCCCGGGCGCACCGTCGCCCGCCGCCCCAGCGCGTGCAGGCTGCCCACCGCGACCTCGTCCGGCGTCTGGCCGGAGGTGATCCGCATGGCGGCGCGTCGGCCGAAGCCGCTGAGGACCGGGCCGGGCGCCGAGGACAGGACATCGACCCCCCGTGACCGCAACTCGGCATGCAGGCCCTCCGCCAGGTTCTGCACGTAGGCCTTGGTCGCAGCGTAGTTCGCCGCGCGAGGGACGCCCTGAAAGGCGACGAGCGAACTCATCAGGATGATGCCGCCGCGTCCGCGCTCGACGAACCGCCGCGCGAAGCTGTGCGTCGTCTGCGCCAGCGCGCGGCAGTTCACGTCGATCATGCCCAGCTCCGTTCCGAGATCGCCATCGATGAACGGTCCGGAGGTTCCAAACCCGGCGGCGGCGACGAGCAGGCCGATGTCGCGGCCGGCCGTCGCTTCCGCGATCCGTCGCACCTGCTCCGGGTCGGACAGGTCGGCGGCGAGCACCTGCACGTCGACCTGCAGGCGACTTTGCAACTCCCGCGCGATCTCGGTCAGGACCGTTTCACGCCGGGCCACGAGGACAAGGTCGAAGCCGGCCTCGGCGAGGCGTTGCGCGAAGGCCCGCCCGATGCCGTCCGAAGCGCCCGTCACGAGGGCTATGGGTCCGTAGCGGTCGCGCAGGCGCGAGAGAGGTCCGGATTGCGCAGTGAGACGGGGCATCGTGCGACCTCGCCGCCTAGAAAGGATGTCGGATGACATCCATTTGCTAGGATGTCACCAATCATCTAAATGTCAACCGGCAGTTCCGAGGAGGCCCGAGATGCGCATGTCCAAGGAGGCCGCGGCCCTCAGCCGCGTCCGCATCATAGAGGCCGCCTCCCGCTTGCTGCGGGAGCGCGGGGTCGAGGCGACCAGCATCGCCGACGTGATGGCCGCGGCCGGGATGACGCACGGGGGCTTCTACAAGCACTTCCAGTCCAAGGATGAGCTCGTCGTCGCGGCCCTCAGCGCAGCCTTCGCGAGCCACGCGGATCGCTTCGACCGGTGCTGCGAGCGGGACGGACCGGCGGCGGCCCTCGCGGCCTACGTGGCCGAGTATCTCTCGTCGGACCATGTTGCCCACCCGGGGATGGGATGCCCCGTTGCCGCCCTGGGGCCGGATGCGGGTCGTAGCGCGGCGGAGGTCGCACAGGCTTTCGCGCGCGGTGTCGAGGACATCGTCGCTCGCTTCGCGACAGGGGCGCCCGACGGATACGGCGCAGCCGAGTCGAGGGCGGCGGCCATTCGGCGTCTTGCGACGATGGTCGGAGCCGTTGTCGTCGCGCGCGGGATCGGGCCGGGCGTCCTGCGCGACGAGGTTCTCGCCGCCTGCTCGGACGCCGCGAACGTCCCGCCTCTCGGGGGTGCGCGCCGACGGCGGACGTCCGAGGCGAAGCCTGACCTCGCGCCCCGCGCTTCGGAGGGCTCTTCCGACGGTCAGGATCGGCGGGCATCGGATCGTGGACGGCCTCCGCCTCGGCGCGGCATCTGATCCGACCGGCATGCGCGGACCGAGCCGATCGCGGGGCCGCTGCAGGGCGTCGGCCATGGCAGGCGGACGGCCGGATCGGGGACCGTGACGGGCGGCCGGATCCGGGCGTCGCTGCCGGGGGCCGATCTCGGGCGCGGACCACTGCGCGCGCCGCGCTGCACCGGCCCTCGACAGGCATTGCCTGTCGGCCGACCCAACAGCTTGATTGAAGGGGGCCGGTACTCCTGTTCCTATCGGTCTTAGAACAGGACCAATCTGAGCAGGAAAATTCATGCCACGACACGAGCCGTGGAACGCGGGCCGCGCCGCCGAGATCGTCTCGGAGCATCTGCACCTGGAAGGCGCCACGCTTCCGATCCTCCATGCCCTGCAGGAGACCTTCGGCTACGTCGATGCCGCAGCCGTCCCGCTCATCGCCGACGCGCTGAACCTGTCGCGCCGAGGTGCACGGCTGCATCACCTTCTACCACGACTTCCGCAGCGCTCCGGCCGGCCGCCGCTCGGTGAAGCTGTGCCGGGCCGAGGCCTGCCAGGCCCAAGGGTCGGAGCGGCTGCACCGCGAGATCCTGTCGGGCCTCGGCCTCGGCTGGCACGAGACCAGCGCCGACGGCGCCGTCACGGTCGAGCCGGTCTACTGCCTCGGCCTCTGCGCCGACGGCCCGGCCGCCCTCGTCGACGGCGAGCCGATCGCCCGGCTGACGGCCGACGCCCTCGCCGCGGCCCTGGCGGAGGCCCGCTCGTGAGCGTCACGATCTACGTCCCCCGCGACGCCGTCGCGCTCGGTCTCGGCGCGAACCGGGTCGCCCGGGCCCTCTTTGCCGGCGCCGAGCGCCGCGGCCTCGACTTGCGCATCGTCCGTACCGGCTCGCGCGGCCTGTTCTGGCTGGAGCCGATGATCGAGGTCGCGACGCCGGCCGGGCGCATCGCCTACGGTCCCGTGAGGCCGGAGGATGCCGACGCCCTTCTCGATTCCGGCCTCGACCAGGGCGGGGACCACCCGCTGCGCCTCGGCGACCCGGAGGCGATCCCCTACCTCGCCCGCCAGCACCGCCTCACCTTCCACCGCTGCGGCGTGGTCGACCCGGTCTCGGTCGAGGATTACCGCGCGCATGGCGGCTACCGGGGCCTGGAAGCGGCCCTGCGGCTCGGGCCCGCGGCCATCGTCGAGGCGGTGCGCGGCTCGGGGCTTCGCGGGCGCGGCGGGGCGGGCTTCCCGGCCGGCATCAAGTGGAACACCGTGATGCTGGCGCAGGCCGACCGGAAGTATGTCGTCTGCAACGCCGACGAGGGCGATTCCGGGACCTTCGCCGACCGGATGATGATGGAGGGCGACCCCTTCTCGCTGATCGAGGGCATGACGATCGCCGGCATCGCGACCGGCGCCACGCGGGGCTACATCTACCTGCGCTCCGAGTACCCGCAGGCTTTCGCGACGCTCAAGGAGGCGATCGCGAACGGCGTGATCGCGGGCGTGCTCGGCGCGGACGTGATGGGCTCGGGCCGGAGCTTCCACCTCGAGGTCCGCCTCGGGGCCGGCGCCTATATCTGCGGCGAGGAGACCTCGCTGCTCGAGAGCCTGGAGGGCCGACGCGGCATCGTGCGGGCGAAGCCGCCGATTCCCGCGCTCAAGGGCTTCCTCGGCCGGCCGACGCTCGTCAACAACGTGATGACCTTCACGGCCGTGCCCTGGATCCTGGAGCACGGCGCGGAGGCCTACGCCGCCTACGGCCAGGGCCGCTCGCTCGGCACCCTGCCGATCCAGCTCGCCGGCAACGTCAAGCACGGCGGCCTGATCGAGTACGCCTTCGGCATCACCCTGCGCGAGGTCATCGAGGATTTCGGCGGCGGCACCCGCTCAGGGAGGCCGGTCCGGGCCGTTCAGGTCGGCGGGCCGCTCGGCGCGTACTTCCCCGATCACCTGCTCGACACGCCCCTCGATTACGAGGCGATGGCGGCCGCCAAGGGCCTCGTCGGCCACGGCGGCATCGTGGTGTTCGACGACACCGTCGACATGGCCGCGCAAGCCCGCTTCGCCTTCGAGTTCTGCGCCGCCGAATCCTGCGGCAAGTGCACGCCCTGCCGGATCGGCGCGACCCGCGGGGTGGAGACCATGGACAAGGTGATCGCCGGCATCCGCCCGCGCGAGAACCTGAAGGTGGTCGAGGACCTCTGCGAGGTCATGACCGACGGGTCCCTCTGCGCCATGGGCGGCCTGACGCCGATGCCCGTGATGAGCGCGATCACCCATTTCCCGGATGATTTTACGCGCGGCGGCGACATGCCGGTCGCGGCCGAGTGAGGAGCGTACCGATGGGCCTCATCAAGGAAATCGACTTCGGCACGCCGATCCGCGTCTCGGACCTGAGCGTGACGCTGACGATCGACGGCGTTCCCGTCACGGTGCCGGCCGGCACCTCGGTGATGGCCGCCGCCATGAGCATGGGCACGCAGATCCCGAAGCTCTGCGCCACGGATTCGCTCGAGCCCTTCGGCTCCTGCCGTCTCTGCCTCGTGGAGATCGAGGGACGGCGCGGCACGCCCGCCTCCTGCACCACGCCCGCCGAGGACGGCATGGTGGTGCGCACGCAGTCCGACAAGCTCGGGCGCCTGCGCAAGGGCGTGATGGAGCTCTACATCTCCGACCACCCGCTCGACTGCCTGACCTGCGCGGCGAACGGTGACTGCGAGTTGCAGACGCAGGCCGGCGCGGTGGGCCTGCGCGAGGTGCGCTACGGCTACGACGGCGACAATCACGTCAAGCCGGACGCGGACAAATACCTGCCGAAAGACGAGTCGAACCCGTACTTCACCTACGATCCGTCGAAGTGCATCGTCTGCAATCGCTGCGTGCGCGCCTGCGAGGAGACCCAGGGCACCTTCGCGCTGACCATCTCCGGCCGCGGTTTCGACTCGCGCGTGGCGGCGGGCCCGACGAACTTCATGGACTCGGAATGCGTGTCCTGCGGCGCCTGCGTGCAGGCCTGCCCGACCGCGACGCTCCAGGAGAAATCCGTCATCGAGATGGGCCAGCCGGAGCATGCGGCGGTCACCACCTGCGCGTATTGCGGCGTCGGCTGCGCCTTCAAGGCCGAGATGCAGGGCGACCGCGTGGTGCGCATGGTCCCCTACAAGGACGGCAAGGCGAACGAGGGCCATTCCTGCGTGAAGGGCCGCTTCGCCTACGGCTACGCGACGCACAAGGACCGCATCACCAAGCCGATGATCCGCGAGAAGATCACGGATCCGTGGCGGGAGGTCTCCTGGGAGGAGGCGATCGCGCGGGCGGCCTCCGAGTTCAAGCGCATCCAGGCGGCCTACGGCAAGGACGCGGTCGGCGGCATCACCTCGTCCCGCTGCACCAACGAGGAGGCCTACCTCGTCCAGAAGCTCGTGCGCGCGGCCTTCGGCAACAACAACGTCGATACCTGCGCCCGCGTCTGCCACTCGCCGACGGGCTACGGCCTGATGTCGACGCTCGGGACGTCCGCCGGCACGCAGGACTTCAAGTCGGTCGATCAGTCCGACGTCATCCTGGTGATCGGCGCCAACCCGACCGACGGTCATCCCGTCTTCGGCTCGCGCATGAAGAAGCGGCTGCGGGCGGGCGCCAGGCTCATCGTCGCCGACCCGCGCCGCATCGACCTCGTGAAGTCGCCCCACGTCAAGGCCGACCACCACCTGCCGCTGAAGCCCGGCTCGAACGTCGCCTTCATCAACGCCTTCGCGCACGTCATCGTCACCGAAGGGCTGATCGACGAGGGCTACGTGCGCGAGCGCTGCGATCTCGGCGACTTCGAGTCCTGGGCCCGCTTCGTCGCGGAGGAGCGGCACTCGCCGGAGGCGCAGGCCGACCTGATCGGCGTCGAGGCGGCCGAGATGCGCGCCGCGGCCCGCCTCTACGCGACGGGCGGGAACGCGGCGATCTACTACGGCCTCGGCGTCACCGAGCACAGCCAGGGCTCGACCATGGTGATGGGCATGGCCAACATCGCCATGGCGACCGGCAATATCGGCAAGATCGGCGCGGGCGTGAACCCGTTGCGCGGCCAGAACAACGTCCAGGGCTCCTGCGACATGGGCTCGTTCCCGCACGAGCTGACCGGCTACCGCCACGTCTCGGACGACGCCACCCGCCAGGCCTTCGAGGCGCTCTGGGGCGCGAAGCTCGACTCGGCGCCGGGGCTTCGCATCACCAACATGCTCGACGAGGCGGTCGATGGCACCTTCAAGGGCCTCTACATCCAGGGCGAGGACATCGCCCAGTCCGACCCCGACACGCACCACGTCACGAGCGGGCTCACGGCGATGGAATGCATCGTCGTTCAAGATTTGTTCCTGAACGAGACCGCCAAATACGCCCACGTCTTCCTGCCGGGCGCCTCGTTCCTGGAGAAGGACGGCACCTTCACCAACGCCGAGCGGCGCATCAGCCGCGTGCGCAAGGTGATGGAGCCGCTCGGCGGCTACGGCGACTGGGAGGGCACGGTTCTGCTCGCGAACGCGCTCGGATACCCGATGGCCTACGCGCATCCCGCCGAGATCATGGACGAGATCGCGAGCCTCACCCCGAGCTTCACGGGCGTGTCCTACGCCAAGCTCGAGGAACTCGGCTCGGTGCAATGGCCCTGCAACGAGAAGGCGCCGCTCGGCACGCCGATGATGCATGTCGACCGCTTCGTGCGCGGCAAGGGCAAGTTCATGATCACCGAGTTCGTGGCGACCGAGGAGCGCACCGGACCGCGCTTCCCGCTCATCCTCACCACGGGCCGCATCCTCTCCCAATACAATGTCGGCGCGCAGACGCGGCGCACCGAGAACTCGCGCTGGCACGAGGAGGACGTGCTGGAGATCCACCCCTTCGACGCGGAGGTGCGCGGCATTGTCGAGGGCGATCTCGTGGCCCTGGAGAGCCGCTCCGGCGACATCGCGCTGAAGGCCCGCGTGAGCGAGCGGATGCAGCCCGGCATCGTCTACACGACCTTCCATCACGCCAAGACCGGCGCCAACGTCATCACCACCGACTACTCGGACTGGGCCACGAACTGCCCCGAATACAAGGTGACGGCCGTGCAGGTGCGGCGCACGAACAGGCCCTCCGACTGGCAGGCGCGCTTCTTCGAAGAGGATTTCTCCCTCACGCGGATCGCCAGAATGCTCGACGCGGCGGAGTGACGGGCATGAGTGCAACCTCGCAGACCGACAAGCTCGTGCGCATGGCCAACCAGATGATCGCCGCCTTCTTCCGGTCGTACCCGGACGAGGAGGCGGTGGCCGGCATCCAGAAGCACATCGTCGCCTTCTGGACGCCGAAGATGCGCGCCCGGCTCGCCGACCACGCGCCGGAGGCAGGTGGCCTCGACCCGCTCGTCCTGAGAGCGCTCCGGGACGAACCGCGCGCCGAGAGCCCCGTGCGCGCGGCAACCCGGAATCCGCAGCTTCTCGGCGCCGGCGCAAGCGACGCCGGCTGAGAAGCAGATTTTTGATCTTGTCCCGGGATTAAATTGACGCAGCAAACGTATCCGCATCTAGGCCGCGCTCGAATGCTTGGCTAATCTGCTCGACGGGACCGGCTCGCAACAGGGCTGGCGTGGGAGGATTGCAATGGATACGAGCGTCGCGAGCGCGGGAATCACGCGCGCGCCAAGTCCGGGCTGGCTGTCGCGCGAGAACACCATCGCCAAACCCGGCTTCAACCGATGGCTCGTTCCGCCGGCCGCCCTCGCCATCCATCTCTGCATCGGCATGTCGTATGGCTTGTCGGTGTTCTGGCTGCCCCTGTCGCGTGCCCTCAGCACGGGGCAGCCGGCGGCAGCGGCCTGTCCGGACATGAGCCTGGCTACCGCGCTGTTCACGACGCGCTGCGACTGGCGCGTGAGCGACCTCGTCATCGTCTTCTCGATCGGCATCGTGATGCTCGGCCTGTCCGCGGCCGTGTTCGGCGGCTGGCTGGAGCGCGCCGGACCGCGCAAGGCAGGGCTCGTCGCCGCGCTCTGCTGGGGCGGCGGCTTCCTGATCGGAGCGGCCGGCGTCTACCTGCATCAGCTCTGGCTGATCTGGATCGGGATGGGGCTGATCGGCGGCATCGGGCTCGGCCTCGGCTACATCTCGCCGGTTTCGACCCTGGTGAAGTGGTTCCCCGACCGGCGCGGCATGGCCACCGGCATGGCGATCATGGGCTTCGGCGGCGGCGCCATGATCGGCTCGCCGCTGGCCGACCTGCTGATCAACCACTTCAAGGGTCCGGGCCAGGCGGGCGTCTGGCAGACGCTGGCGGTGATGGGCGCCGCCTATACCCTGTTCATGATGGCGGGCGCCTTCGGCTACCGGGTGCCGCCGGACGGCTGGGCACCGGAAGGCTGGACGGCGCCGGCGGCAAAGAGCGCGATGATCACGACGGGCCATGTCCACCTGAACGATGCGCACAAGACCGCGCAGTTCTGGCTGCTCTGGACGGTTCTCTGCCTCAACGTCTCCGCCGGAATCGGCGTGCTGGCCCTCGCCTCGCCGATGCTGCAGGAGATCTTCGGCGGCGCGCTGATCGGCCGGCCCGACCTCGGCTTCGCCCAGCTCGACGGCGGGCAGAAGGCGCAGATCGCGGCCATCGCGGCGGGCTTCGTCGGCATGCTCTCGCTGTTCAACATCATGGGCCGATTCTTCTGGGCCTCCCTGTCCGACAGGATCGGCCGCAAGACGACCTACTTCACGTTCTTCGCCCTCGGGTTCGCCCTCTATGCCGCGGCCCCCTTTGCGGCCGGGATCGGCTCGAAAGCGCTGTTCGTCGCGATCTTCTGCGTGATCCTCTCGATGTATGGCGGGGGCTTCGCGACCATCCCTGCCTATCTCGCCGACGTCTTCGGCACGCAGTTCGTCGGCGCCATCCACGGGCGGATCCTGACGGCCTGGTCGACGGCCGGCATCGTCGGCCCTCTCGTCGTCACGGCGATCCGGCAAGCGCAGGTCGACGCCGGCATCCAGGGCGCGCAGCTCTACACGCGCACGCTCTACGTGCTCGCGGGGTTCCTGGCCGCTGGCTTCGTCGCGAACCTGCTGGTGCGCCCGCTCTCGCGTCGTTGGTTCATGAAGGAGGCCGACCTGGCGTCGGCAGAGGCCGGAGCCTCCGCCACCGTGGCTAAGCGCAGCGGCTCCTTCGGCATTGGCCGCGGCGGCCTGACCGTGCCCGCAGCTCTTGCCTGGGCCGCGGTCGGCCTTCCCATCGCGTGGGGCGTGTGGATCACGCTCTCGAAAGCGCTGATCCTGCTGAGGTAGGGGAGAGCACCGAACGGCTCGGCCGGCGGGGCATCGTCCTCGTCGCCAGCGCCCGAGCGGTTCGACGGCCGGCGTCGAGGGAGGCTTGGGCACAGTCGGCGGGTGGAACTCGTACGGCTACGGAGCAATCGACCTCGGCGCGCGACAGCGCCGATGAACCTGGCGCAGCGCTTGGCACAGTGGCAGGTCAATTCATATTGAGCCCGGCGCAGCGTCATTCTACCACCGGAGCGCCATGGTCTGCATGGCCGCGCGGGTGATAGTTGCAGGGCTGTGATCGACAAGCTGGACTTCCTGCTCGCCCTGTCGCGCGAGCAGCATTTTGGGCGGGCCGCGGAAGCCTGCAACGTGACCCAACAGACGCTCTCGGCGGGCGTGAAGCACTTGGAGAACCGCTTCGGCGTGCGGCTGGTGCAGCGCGGCTCGCGCTTCCAGGGCTTCACGCCCGAGGGACAGCGCGTCCTCGCCTGGGCGCGCCGCATCGTCGCCGACAGCCGCGCCATGCAACAGGACGTGGTCACCCTCCGGCGCGGATTGTCCGGGCATCTGCGCATCGCCGCGATCCCGACTGCGCTGCCGATGGTGGCGGCCCTCACCACGCCCTACCGGGAGCGTCACCCGGACGTGCGACTGACCATCGAGTCCAGCGCGTCGAAGGACATCCTCTCCCTTCTCGTGGACCTCGAGGCCGATGCCGGGATCACCTATCTCGACAACGAGCCGCTCGGCCGCGTCATGGCGGTGCCGCTCTACCGTGAAGAGTACCGCCTGATCACGGCCGCGGACGGGCCGTGCGGCAATCGCGCCAGCGTGACCTGGGCCGAGGCGGGACGGCTCCCGCTCTGCCTGCTGACGCCCAACATGCAGAACCGGCGCATCATCGATCAGCAGATCCGGGCGGCTGGCGGCGAGCCCACGCCGACGCTCGAATCGAACTCGATGATCGTCCTGCTGACGCATGTGCGCACGCTGCAATGGGCGAGCATCATGCCGGGCGCGCTGGCTGACATTCTCGCGCCGCAGGACGGGATCCGCGCCATCCCGATCGTGGAGCCCGACGTCACCCACACGATCGGCCTGGTCGCCCTGCAGCGCGAGCCGGCGACCCCACTCGTGACCTCGCTGATGGCCGTCGCCCGCCAGGTTGGGCGCAGCCTCGGCGGTGCCGTCGCGTTCGGCTAGGTTGCCGTTACGCTCGACGAGGTCACCTTGTAGCCGGCACTGCGCTCGGCCTGCGCCATGACCGAGGCGGCGAGCCTGTCGAGCCTCTCGGCCGGAAGCGAAGCACTGGCGGCGAGGTAGTAGGTCTCCCATCCGATGCTGAGGAAGTGAAGCCCGAAACGCTCCGCCGCGGACCGGGCACCGAGGCCGGCATCCGCGGACCGCGTCGCGATGACGGCGGCCACGGCCTGATGCGTGAATTCCTCGACGCCGTAACCCATGATGTCGGAGGGCGCGATGCCCTGATCGGAAAGCAGTCGGTCGAACCAGATCCGCGTCCCCGATCCCTTCTGGCGATTCACGTAGCGCGCGCGCTTGGACACGAGATCGCGAAGGCTGCGGACGCCGAGCGGATTGCCGGGCGCGAGGAGCAGGCCCTGCTCGCGCTCGAACAGCGGCCGGACGCACAGGGCGGGTTCATCGAGAAGGTTGGCGAACGGAGTGCCTGCATCCGCGACGCTGACGGGACCGCAATGGAACCCTGCGACATCCGCCTCGCCGGCGAGAAGGCGCTGAACCGCGGTCCGGCTACCCACGACCGCAACTTCGCAATCCGTGAGCGACGCCACCGCGTCCATCACGACGAGATCATGACTGGCGGCGATCGCAAGTCGTCGGGGCGCGTCGCCCAGCAGGCCCGCCAGGCGCACCTCGACTGCGCGCGCCTCCCGCGCCAGCGATGCGGCGAGCGCGGATGCCGCATCGGCGAGAGCTCGGCTCAAGGCGAGGCCGGTCGGCGTCAGAACGGTGCCGTGACCGCGCGTCTTCTGCACCACGGGCCGGCCAACCGTGGCCTCCAGGCTTCGTACGCGGTCCCAGGCAGCGCGGTACGACAGGCCGAGCGTGGCAGCGACCCCCTGGAGCGACCCGGCCTCCTCGATCGCTGTCAACAGGGCCAGCACGTCGGCAACGGCGAGGCCCTGCGCGCCCAGGCGCAGCGTGCCACCGAGCGCGAGTTCCGCAGTTATTCCGTCCGAAACCGCAGGTTTTTGCATATCGATGCCGTCTTAACGTCAGCGTACCGCGTCATGGGACCGGTGCTGCCAGCTGCGGCGGCGCGGTCTCCTGCCAATGGCACATATCATATCGCTTTCAGATCCTGTTTCGCTTCGCGACTTCGCCCGGGCCGCCAGCCGCGATGCGCAATTGCCACGCCGGTCAGGCCGACCGCCGATGAGACGCGGACCTGAGCGCCTCGCCGGCCCGATGGATCTTCGAGGGAGCCCCGCGGCTGTTTCGGAGCGAGACCGCCGATCGTGGGCGGTCGGCGGCCGCACTGAGGATTCTGCTGAGCGGCGCCCTCATGGCGGACGGGCAGGACCTCGGTGCGCCGGCCGGGCAGCGCGTCACTGCGCTGCTCTCCCACGAGGATCTCAACCGACTACCCGGCTCGTCCTCGATCCTGATCAGCGCGGCCGAAAGATTTCTGTGCGCGCATGCCCTTGCGGGGGTGCGACCGTCGCATCGTCCGCTCAGAGCGGCGGCATCGCCCGGATTGTCTCGCGGGTCCCGCTCATGCCGAGGTCGTTGCCGACCTGCCGAAGACGGGGGACAGGCACACCCACCTCCCCTCCCCCGAGCCAGCGCCGGCGCACCACGACCGCGACGAGCGTGTTGCCGTCCTGCGAAACCCGGACCTCGCGCACGCGGCCAACGACAAGGCCTCGGTCGGCGTAGAGCCAGCGTCCGCGCAGGGTCGGCATCAGCGAGGCGGCGCTCATCTGCATCATCGAATCCGCCCGCTGCACCAGCGGTGAGCGAGCCCCCTGCGCGCCCGCAGCGCCCGCAGCGCCCGCGAGGGTCATGACGGCCGCGACGCAGGTCCAGCGATGAACATGCTCGTGCATCTCGTTCTCCTACGCCCCCTCCTCGCGGCTGATGCCGGCCGGGACGAACCTGATGGCACGAGGGACCGCCAGACCCTGGCTGGCCCGGTTCTCGCGCCTCTCGAACGGTCGACGAGGCCTTTCGCGCGTCGACCGCGCCGAGTTTCCTAGGCCGCCTAGGCCCGGATGCCGTCCTGAATGTCCCGCGACAGCGTCGTCGTCTCGGTCCGGTAGCCGGGCACGGCTTGGCTCAGGACCGCAGACTGTAAGTCGCTGACGTCCGAGATCGAACGGCACCGGCCGAGCGCCCGCAGGTATCCGGCCTGCGCATCGCGGCGGAGGCTCGCGAAGGGCGTCATCTCGACCGTGAGGCGGAGCGGGCAATCGACCGTCGGGAAGCGCCAGGTCGCGACGCCCGAATGCTCGATGTCCGAATGGATGGCTGCGCCGACGCCGTCCGCCGGGCGGGACTGCGGGTTCTGATGCGGGGTACGGGGACGAGGCATGGCAGCCCTCCTTTCGGGGAGCGAAGGCCGCCGACATCTTAGCCGGCGCACGCCGATTTATCCAGTTGTATCAAGCAACTGCCCTTCTCAACTTTGTGCGTACGCTAATGCGCCGAGGCCCGTTTGCGGCCGGTTCAGGCAATGGCCGGCTCATCCCGACAGGTCACCCCCCCCTGCTTGCCGAGATCGCCATCCAGGTTGGCATGGGTAAGCACCGGGACATCGGGAGCGCGGCCTGCCCCTCCCCCGATCCACGCCGCAGCGCGTCCCCTGACCCGACCTCGCCAAGCCCGGTCCTAGTATCGTTCGCACGACTTGCGGCAGCGGCTCGGCGCGTCGATGTCCCGCCCGGTTTGATCAAGCCTGCCGGCAGAAAACGCGTCAGAAGAGGCCACGGCCCCCGGCGCGCGGCTCGGGCCTCAAGGATTTCGACCTTCTCCTGTGCGAGGCGTGCAACGCGCGCCGATCGGCGAACTCGTCGATATCGACGATGTCGGCCTCACCGCGGCCTACCTGGCGACGTCCTATGCCGTGCACCTGACCGGCATGACGATCTACGTGGACGGCGGCCTCGGCATCATGGCCTAGGCGGGATCGCCGTCTCTGTCTTGAAGCTCGAAAGGGCCGCGACCATGGCAACGCTGTTCGCCGAGCTGGTCTCTCCGGACAGGGTCATCTTCGCGGAGGAGGTCCGGTCGGTCGTCCTGCTGGGCGTCGAGGGGGGACATGACGATCCTGCCCGGCCACGCGCCGCTGCTGGCCATGCTGCATCCCGGCATCGTCTTCGCCGCCGACGCGGCCGGCAACGGACGCCGTGCCTTCGTGAGCGGAGGCATCGCCCTCGTGACAGCCGACCACCTCATCGTCCTGGCCGAACGGGTTCTGCCCGTAGAGGAACTGACACGGGACCAGCTCGACGAGGAAATCCTCCACCTCCAGATCCAGCGGGACGGGTCAAGGGACGAAGCGGCGCGCGCAGTGGGACGTGGCGATCGGGCGCCTCGATGAGTTCAAGGCGAGCCTCGGGCTCTGAATGCGGCCCGGCTCGGCACCGGCACGCACGACACCGCTCCACATGTGTCGGGCGGGGCCTCGGGCCTCAGTAGCGCTCCGGGACGAAGCGTCTGTCGCGGAGCTCGTCGTCGTAGGCGTGCTCCTTGGAGCGCTTCGGCAGCGCCACGGCCGGACGCTTCAGCTTCTCGTACGGGATGAGGTTGAGAAGCTGCGCGATGCAGTTGAGGCGTGCCCGCCGCTTGTCGTCGGAGCGGACGATGTACCAGGGGGCATCGTCGGTGTCGGTCGCCGCGAGCATCTCGTCGCGCGCCTTCGAGTAATCGTACCAGCGCCGATAGGATTCGAGGTCCATCGGGCTCAGCTTCCACTGCCGGAGGGGATCTTCGATCCGCGCCTGGAAGCGGCGCTTCTGTTCCTGCCGTCCGACCTCCAGCCAGAACTTGATGAGCCGAGTTCCACCGTCGATGAGGAAATTCTCGATCCGGGGGCAGATGTCGAGGAAGCGGCGATGGTCCGCCTCGCTGCAATAGCCCATCACACGCTCGACGCCGGCGCGGTTGTACCAGCTGCGGTCGAAGATCACGATCTCGCCCCCCGCCGGGAATCGCTCGATGTAGCGCTGGATGAACATCTGGGACT